>CAYNGQ010000001.1:0-3683 GCA_964396735.1 uncultured Solirubrobacteraceae bacterium
GAGAATGACCGCGCGATCCGCTTTTCGGGACTCCTGCGCGAGGCCGGTTTTACGCCAGTGCTCGTTCGGCTTGATCATGCGGAGACTGCGGCGCCCTACGAAGAACTCCCCCCGGAGCCCCCCGGCGGCGCAGAATCGGGCAATGGCGGCGTGTCCCCGCAGCCGGGCGGCGGCGTGATCGCCGGCGGCGGCGGCGATCACGCGCCTCTGTTCAGCCGCCCCCAGCCCGACAGCAAAGGCCACACACCCGGCGGCGTGCGACTACTGACCAGCAAGCACACCAAGAAACACAAGACCGATCACCGCCGCAACCCCGGCCCGGCCCGCAGGACGCCGGCGCCGACCACGATCGTCGTGGCACGAACCAGCAGACACCACTATCGAACAGACACTGCCCACCATGACCACCGAACAGTCACCGCCCACGACGGCAAGGGTCCAGGATCGGCGTCGGCGGGCACCGGGGGCGGCGCACTCGCAGACCGAATCTCTGTGGCGGGAACTGGCGCAGACGGCGGCGAGCAGGCTGGCGGGCAAGCGGTCAGAGGCGTTCTGATCGGAGCGCCCTCCAGCGTCGACACACCGGGTGCAATCCAACCCGGAGCTCCGGGCCTGCACGGCGCCGGGGTAGGAGACAACAAGACATCGTGGCTGGCGATCGGAATCGCTGCCGCGGCGCTCGCGCTCGCACTGGTAGGCGCGCTGGTGGAGCTCAGACGTCCACAGGTGATCATGTGAGCACGCTCGCCACGACAGGCGCCATCGCCGAAGCGCTGGCGCGGATCGCCTCCTGGCTGCGCATCCCAGTCCTGATACTTGCGCTGTTGGCGCTCCTCGTCTGCGCGGTCGAGGTCGGACGCTTCGCGATCGAGCTGTGGTCTCGCGCACGCGCCGGACGCAGCGCGCTGCGGAACCTCGCCCGCCAGGTCCTCGCCAACCCCACGCAGGCCGCCGCACTCGCGGCCCGCGCGCCCAGCATGTTCGCCAGAGACGCGCTCCTCGAGATCGCCCGAGCAGTCCTCGCCGGCGAGCAAGCAGGTATCGAGCACGCCCTCGCCGACTACGAGCTGGCGGTCCAACGCCGCCTGGATCACACCCGTATCCTCGTCCGGGCCGGACCAGCGCTCGGCCTGATGGGCACCCTGATCCCACTTGCGCCAGGACTCGCCGCGCTCGGCCACGGTGAAGTGAGCACCCTCGCCACAGACCTGCGCACAGCGTTCGCCGCGACCACGATCGGTCTCTTGGTTGGCACGGTCGCGTTCGCACTGACGCTCACCCGCACCCGCATGTACAGCGAAGACCTCACCGCTTTGGAGCGGGCAACGATGCCTGTAGCTGCTCTACCAGCCCGTGCATATAGAGGACAGATACCCACACCCACCTCACAGGCGCCCACCACACAAACACTCACCACAGCAGAGCTCAGTCCGCCGATCCCACCGGAATAGACCCATGACCCGCCGCACAGGACTCGGCCGCCACGGCCGCATCGAGGACGCCGCCGGAGACCCGCTCGACGGCCTCGTCAACCTGTTCGACATCGGCATCGTCCTCGCCGTCGCGTTCCTGATCGCCGGGCTCGGCCTGGCGCTCAACCAGCACACCCACCGGCTGCAAGCGCGCACACCGACGACCCAGCACACCCAAGCACTGCCCTCACCATCCTCTAGCGCGCCTGCGGCGAGCGGCCACGGCCAACCGGTCGGCACCGTCTACCGCCTCAGCAACGGGCAGCTCGTCTACGTGCAGAGGAACCATTGACCACCCGTATGGCGATCGTGCGCCGCGCCCAGCCGCCGGATGGCTACGTCGGGGAAGCCTCCTTTTCGCGCGTATGCCGGGCACCGCTCGACCATCGGTTGCGCGTGGTCGTGGAGTCAGCCGATGCTATTCAGCTCGGTAAGCTCGTTCTCGGAGAGAGGGAGCGCAGCGCCCTTGATGTTCTCGCGCAGGTGCGCGACGGATGAGGTGCCGGGGATCAGCAGGATGTTCGGGGAGCGCTGTAGCAGCCACGCGAGCGCGACGGCCATCGGTGTGGCCTCCAGCAGGGTGGCGACCGATTCGAGTGTGCCGGATTGCAGCGGGGTGAAGCCGCCGAGCGGGAAGTAGGGCACGTAGGCGATGCCCTGTGCGGCGAGGGAGTCGATCAGGGCATCGTCGGCCCGGTTGGCGATGTTGTAGAAGTTCTGCACGCACACGATCGGTGCGATGGATTGTGCCTCCGTAACCTGCTCGGCGGAGACGGTGCTGACGCCGAGATGCTTGATCAATCCCTCCTGCTGCAGCTGTGCGAGGGCGCCGAACGGCTCAGTGAGCGAGCCCGGCTCGGGGCTGTCGAATCCCCCAACGCGCAGGTTGACGACGTCGAGCGCGTCGAGGCCGAGGCGGTCCAGGTTGTCGTGGACGGCCTGGCGCAGCTGCTCGGGAGAGCGCGCATGGGGCCAGCCGCCCTCGGCGTCCCGCAACGCTCCGACCTTGGTCACGATGCGCAGGTCGTCGGGGTAAGGGTGCAGGGCTTCCTTGATGATCTCGTTGGTGACGTGCGGGCCGTAGTAGTCGCTGGTGTCGATGTGAGTGATGCCTAGCTCCACCGCCTCGCGCAGCACGGCGAGCGCGGCGTCACGGTCCTTCGGCGGCCCGAAGACGCCAGGGCCGGCGAGCTGCATCGCGCCGTAGCCCACGCGGGTGACTGTTAGACCCTCGGCCATGGTGAACATGCCGCCGGGGGGTATCTGCGTTGCCATCAGTAATCCTCGTTTCGTAGTTTCTTGTGTGGAAGCGCATCAAAGAGCTGCACGCTAGGCGCTGCGGCTGAGTCTTGGACGTAACCGTCGGGTTCGAACTACGCCCAAACTCCTGGCCAAAACGGGGAGGGAGGACGAAGATCGAACCCCGATGCTGCCTGGCAACGCATCACGGAGTTGCACGCCAAACGCTTTGGAGGTGTCTAGAGGAATACTCGCAGCGGCGTGCACTTCGCAAGCCGGTCGAAGTCGGTGTCGGCGTGCAGAAGCGGCGCGCCGGTGCGCACGCATGGCGCCGCGATCAGGCAATCGAGGGTCTTGCGGATCGTCACGCCAGCCCGACGCGCTCGGCGATACAGCTCTGCAGCCAGAACAAAATCATTGATACCCTCCAAGCGCAGGATCGGGAACGCCCGTAGATATCGCTCAACCAGGCGTGCCTCTCGGTCGGAGCGCAGACCCTGCAGGATCTCCGTGATCACGATGTCAGTCAACGCGATCGGCTCCCCAGCCTGGATCAACTCGACGCAGCGCTTGGCCGGCGGAGAGTCCCGCTCATTCAGCACATCAATCCAGACGCTCGTGTCGACAACGATCACGAGCGTCCGCGACGACTGTCCTCGAGGCTGCCCTCCCAGCGAACCCGTCCACGCAGATCGAGGATGCCGATACGTCGATGGCGAGCAACCAACTCGCGTAGTGCCACATCAACGGCTTCTCGCTTGGTTGCCGCCCCGATCAGCTCCTGGGCCTCATGCAGAACAGCATCGTCGATCTCGATGTTGGTACGCATTACACCATAGGATACACATCTATAGGTGTATCGTGAGGCGCGGTCCCTACCGAATCGTGTATCGCTTCCGGCGGCGGGCGTGCGTGCCCCGTGTAGATGGCAGAGGATCGTGACACTACGCGAGCAGAGGAGGACGGCGCAGG
>CAYNGQ010000002.1:0-8953 GCA_964396735.1 uncultured Solirubrobacteraceae bacterium
GGCGACACCCGATGAGAAAAAGCGAGGAAGGGTGGGTGGAGATGATCATGTCTTTCCCGCCCAGTGCCACTTCGCAAAATGAAGGGTTTGGGTCTGAAAAGTACACACACCACCCGCAGGGCCCACCTCGTACCAGCCTCATCCGCCAGAGGGCGCGCGCGGGCATGAAAGCCAACAGAGAGAAGGCACCATGATCACCCTCCACCGGCTCGGGCACACCGACGAGCCCTTCCAACTGAATCCCGATCTGATCGTAACCGTCGAGTCGACCCCCGACACCGTCGTGACGCTCGCCACGACCGCCAAGGTCGTCGTGGCCGAGAGCCCCGACGAGGTGGCCGCCGCGGTGCGCACCTGGCGCGTCGGCGTGCTCTCCGAGGCGATGCGCAACCGCCGCCCCGAGCACGACCCCTCTCCTGTCCACACTCTGGGAAAGCGTCCAGAGCGAGTTGAAGGATCGCGCCTCCCGGCCGATGAACGAGGGCGATGAAGGCCGCAACAGCCATCGGAATCGGGGTCGCCTTCGGCGCCCTGCTGCTCAGCTCGATGATGGACGGGACCAGTCCCGCCTCGTTCATCAACATTCCCGCGCTGATGATCATCCTCGGCGGCACCTTCGGGGTGACGCTGGCGAGCGTCGGGATGCAGTCGATGAAGCGCATCCCCTCGCTCTACAAGCTCACCTTCTCAGCCGAACCACCCGACCTGCGCGAGCGCATGGACCTGCTGGTGTCGCTCGCCGACCAGGCCCGCCGCGATGGCCTGCTCGCCCTCGACGCGCAGCTCGGCGAGATCGAGGACCCCTTCACCCGCAACGCGCTGCAGCTCGTCGTGGATGGCACCGACCCCGAGATGGTGCACGCGATCATGGAGGCCGAGGTCGACGGCATGGCGGCCCGGCACGCGGCCGGCGCGGCGCCGTTCGAGAAGGCCGGCGGCTTCGCCCCCACGATGGGGATCATCGGCACCGTGCTGGGGCTGGTGCACGTGCTGCAGAACCTCGCGGCCCCCTCCACGCTCGGCCCCTCGATCTCGGCCGCCTTCCTGGCGACGCTGATGGGAGTCGGCGCGGCCAACGTGATCTTCCTACCGATCGCCAACCGCCTGAAGGCGATCTCCGCCGAAGAGGCCGAGCTGCGGATGATGACGCTAGAGGGCATCCTCTCGCTGCAGGCCGGCGACAACCCGCGCCTGGTGGCGGACAAGCTGATGTCCTACCTGCCCCCCGCCGAGCGCGATAGCGAGGATGGGGAGGGCGCCGCCTCACCGCAGGCCGCGAGCCTGCAGGCCGAGGCGGCGTGATGATCCCGCGCGAGCGCCAGCGGACTTACGGAGGGAGCTTCCTCTG
The DNA here is from genome assembly GCA_964396735.1 of uncultured Solirubrobacteraceae bacterium. Lineage (GTDB taxonomy): Bacteria > Actinomycetota > Thermoleophilia > Solirubrobacterales > Solirubrobacteraceae > Palsa-744. Next base: position 1,349 of record CAYNGQ010000002.1, read on the forward strand.
CGCCGGTAGCAGCGAGCCAGCGGACCGAGGCGGCCTGCTGATCTTGCACGAGTGCCAGCGGACTCACGGAGGGAGCTAGGCCATGGCACGCGGGCATGGCCGCAAACGCCGCGGGCACAGCGCCGAGCACGACAACGACGAGCGCTGGCTGCTCACCTACGCCGACATGATCACGCTGCTGATGGCGCTCTTCATGGTGCTGTTCTCGATCTCCTCGGTGAACATCTCCAAGTACCGCACCCTGCAGATGGCGCTCAAGGCGGCCTTCTCCGGGGACATCCTGCCGGGCGGCAAGTCGATCGAGCAGCCCGGTGCGAGCGCCAACTCCAGTCGCGCCCCCACCACGATCGACACGCCCGCGATCGTGCGGCTCACCCCCAATGTCACCAGCGAACTCGAACACGTGTCCGGCGGGCAGTCCGGCAGCGCCCAGAGCGCCCAGGCAAGCGCGCAGAGCGCGGCCACGAGCGTGCAGGTGTCCGCCGCTCAGCAGGAGCAGGCCAGCTTCGAAGCGCTGCAGCGCGAGCTCAACGCATACGCTGCCAAGCACGGGTTCGCGAAGTCCGTCCACGTCGCGATCGAACAGCGCGGCCTGGCGATCCGGGTGCTCACCGACAGCCTCCTCTTCAGCTCCGGGAGCGCCACCCTGGAGAGCCAGGGCCAGCCCCTGCTCACCAAGATCGCGGCGCTGCTGAACATCGACCACGTCCACCCGATCGCCGTCGAAGGCAACACCGACGACGTGCCGATCACCGGTGGCGCGTTCCCGAGCAACTGGGAGCTCTCCACCGCTCGCGCGAGCAGCGTCGTGCGCTTCCTGATCGCCAAGGGCGTCGACTCCCAGCGGCTCAGCGCCGTCGGCTACGCCGAACAGCACCCGATCGCCACCAACGCCACCGCCGCCGGTCGCGCGCTGAACCGGCGCGTGGAGATCGTCCTGCAGCGCCTCTACTGAAACGCCCCTGAAGAACCGAGCCCGGCGCTACTGAAATACCGGTCTGCACCCGATACGTCCAGCAGGCAACCGCCACCCACACCAAGACCCACCACCCGCACCAGATACCGCAGGCCCGACTCGAGCTCCAACCACTGCCCCCTCCCCCCTTCCCCTACCTCTCTCCAACCCCCGAACCTCCTCCCGCAACTATGTCCAAGAAGAAGCTCCTCATCCCACTCGTGCTGCTGCTGGTGCTCGGTGTCGGCTACACCATGACCAAGCCCAAGAAGACCGTCAAGCAGAAGATCCCGGGCACGATCTACCTGATGCCCCAGCCGTTCCTGCTCAACCTCGCCGAAGGGCACTACGCCAAGATCGCGGTCGCGCTGGAGCTCGCGCCGGGGCAGAGCGACGGAGCAACCGCGGGAAGCTCCTCGAGCTCGGGGGAAGGCGCGGGAACGCTGCCCGAGGAACCGGCGGTCCGCGAAATCGTGACCAACACCGTCACCGGGCAGAACGGGAGCACGCTCACCTCCAGTCAGGGCCGCAGCTCGATCAAGCACCACATCCTCGCGAGCATCGACCGCCAGACCGACGTCAAGGTCGAAGCCGTGCTGTTCCCCGAATTGACGGTCCAGTAGGAGCAAACCGATGAGCGAAGCAGTCGCCTACGAGCAACTCGACCAGGACCCCCAGACCTCCGGCTCCGCGCGCGCGGCGGCCGAGACGGGCGGGAACGGGGTCCCCTCGAGCGCCGAGCAGCAGAACGGCGCCGATCTGCGTCGCCTCAGCGACGTCCTGATGGAGCTCAGCGTCGAGATCGGTCGTACCCGCATGACCGTCGGCGAGATGCTGCAGCTGCGTGCCGGCTCGATCGTCACGCTCGAGCGGCTGGCCGGCGAACCGGTGGACCTGCTCGTCAACGGCACCCCGATCGCCCGCGGTGAGGTGGTGATCGTCGATGAGCAGTTCGGCCTGCGCGTCACCGAGATCGTCGAGGGCGACCCCCCCGGGGACCTCGACGAGCTGTCAGGTGGAGATGCGATCAACGCCGCCTCCGCGTCCCCCGCGCCCAGCCAGGCAGACCCCACGCAGGCCGACCCCGCCATGCAGGAGTGACCGGGAGGCCACGATGAGCGAGGCCGAGCAGCACCACCAGCTCGAAGAGACACCACCCGACGAGACACACGAGGCCGCCGACGTGCCCCCGACGGATGGGGCAAGCGTGGACAGCGCGTGGGGCGGACACCTGATTCGGACTGTGGATTTCTCCCAGCCGACCAAGTTCACCGCCGAGCTGCGCCGCCGGATCCTGCGCGCGCTGGGCTCCTTCTGCGAAGCCTTCGCAATGCGACTCACCACTGAGCTGCGCGCCCCGGTGGAGCTCTCCGTGGCGGACTCCAGCCAGCTCACGTGGGCGGCCGCCAAGGCGCCACTGCCGGCGAACACGATCGCCGTGGCGCTCGGAGTGCAGCCGATCAACGCGCAGATGCTGCTCTGCATCGAGCCGCCTGTGGTACTGCAGGCGCTTGAGTGCCTGCTCGGCGGACACCCCGCCCAGGCCGCCTCCGAGCGGCGCTTCAGCGAAGTCGACTGGGCGCTCACACAACGTCTGCTGCAATCGATGATCGCCCAACTCGGCCCCGCGTGGCGCGATCTCGGCGGGCTGGAGCTGAGTCTCGGCGAGATCGATTTGGAGGGTGACGCCGGCGTGCTCTCCCCGATCGGGGAACCCACCTTCGCGGTAGCGCTCGAAAGCCGGATCGACGACCTCCCCTCCGGCATGTCGCTGCTGATCCCGTGGTCGGCGATCGGTCCCGTGGCGGAGGAGATCCTCGGCTCCGGGCCGCGGCTGCAGGACGCCGACTCACGCGAGGCTCACGCCATGTGCCGGGGGCTCGCCGCCGCCCACGTCTGCTTGCGCGCGGAGGTCGGCGCTCGCGATATGCCCGTCGAGCGGATGCTCGCACTGACCCCCGGCACGCTGCTCGGGCTGCACGATCGCGCCGCGGAAGGGGTGCGACTGTTTGCCGAGGGCGTCCCCATCGGCCGCGGCCGGCCCGGCCTGCGCGGCGCGCAGCGCGCGGTCAAGCTGACCGAGGCGATCGCGGGGGCCGCCGCGGGCGGGGGCGGACAGGCGGGCGGGCTCTCGCTCAATCCGGTGCAGCCGCTGCTCCCCCAGACGCCCACCGCAGCCGGATACCCCGATCGCGGCGTCACGAACCCGCCCGACCCGGAGCGGGACATACCCACGCGCGAGAGCCTCGCGCGGATGATGGACGTGTCGGTGCGCGTGTGGGCCGAGCTGGGGCGCACGACGCTGCCGTTGGGCCAGGCGCTCGAGTTGCCGCCCGGCACCGTCATCGAGCTCGACCAGGGCGCCGAATCCCCCATCGAGCTGTTCGTCAACGGCACCCGCTTCGCCCACGGCACCCTGCTCGACGCCGATGGCGAGTGGGCCGTGCAGATCGACGCGCTGGTGTGAACCCCCACCCCGAGTTGCTTGTTGTCTTTCCGGGCGCATATACCAAACAAGAATAAGACCTAGTCTCATTTGGTTATAGGGCCAAAATTTGTGTCCCACACCCTCGCCGAGCCCGGTGTCTGTTCTCTTTTTCCCGGCCTATACCCAACAAGAATAAGACTTAGTCTCATTTGGTAGGGTCAAAATGGTAGGGGTCAAAGCCCGAACCGTAGGTCGGGTGGCAGACCTCCAGGTAAGCGTGCCCTGAACAGCAACGGGCGGCATTCAAGGCATCTAGGGCGACGCCGATAACCGGATCGACTCTCCTCGGAGTCGTCCCTCGATGATCAGGTTTACTACGCCTTCGCGCGCGACCTCATGGGTCGCCCTTCCCGCGCTGGGCATGGCCACGATCGGCCTTGCCCTGCTTGCTGACCCCTGCCCGGCGCAGGCCTTCACGCCCACCTCGAAAGGCGGCGGGGAATCGGCCTCCCTCAACCTCTCGACCTCCGGCGCCAGCTCGCACACAAGCTCCGGAGGCGCGAGCATCGTGCGCACGATCGTCGGCCTGTTGATCGTGATCGCCGTGATCTGGGGGCTCACCTGGATCCTCAAGCAGGTCAAGACCGGGCGCGAGACTCGCAGCGCCGGCTCCGGCCTGACGAGCCTCGCCACGCTGGCGCTCGGGTCGGGCCGCACCCTGCACCTCGTGCGCGCCGGGCGCGACTACCTGCTGGTGGGCTCCGCCGAGCACGGCGTCGCCCCGATCCACCGCTACACCGAGGAGCAGGCGCGCGCCGCCGGGCTGCTCGACCTGCCGGAGCCCACCACCGGCGACGAGGCGGCCGGGACAGGCGAGGCGGGCGGGTCGCGAATCCGTCCGATGCAGATCCCAGGCCAGGCGAGTCCCGCCCTCCCGAGCGTCGTCTCCGACGCACTCGAGCGCATGCGCGAATGGACGGTGCGCAAGTGAACGTCAGTTCCTCCAACGCCGTGCAGATCCTGCTGCTCGTCGGCGGGCTCTCGCTGATCCCCGCGGTGCTGTTCACCGTCACCGGCTTCAGCCGCATCCTGATCGTGCTCGGCTTCATCCGCACCGCGGTCGGCACCAACAACGCGCCCCCAAACCAGGTGCTGGTGGGGATCGCCCTGTTCCTCACGATCTTCGTGATGGCGCCGACGATCAGCGCGATCAGGCGCGACGCGATCGAACCGCTCTCCGCGCATCACATCTCCACCACGACCGCGATCAAGCGGGCGGAGCAGCCGCTGCGCGAATTCATGTTCCACCAAACCAGCGTGCAGGACATCTCACTGTTCGTCAACCTCGCCCACGCCAAGCCCCCCCACACCCGCGCCGAAGTGCCCACCGAGGTGCTGATCCCGGCGTTCATCGTCTCCGAGCTCAAGAGCGCCTTTCAGATCGGCTTCTTGATCTTCCTGCCATTCCTGATCATCGACCTGATCGTCTCCTCCACACTGATGAGCATGGGGATGATCATGCTCCCCCCCACCTTCATCTCCCTGCCATTCAAGATCCTGCTGTTCGTGCTGGTCGACGGCTGGGACCTCGTGATCAAGGCGCTCGTGCAGAGCTTTCACGTTCACTAGCAGCGCGATCTAATCAAACCGCGTTTCACCCCGCAAGCAGCCCCCTCCCCTCTCCTACCCGAAACAACTATGGACCAGGACACCGTCATCAACCTCGCCTCTCAGGCGATGAGCCTCGCCTTCAAGGTCGCTGGACCGCTGCTGCTCGGCGCGATGGTCGTCGGCCTGCTCGTCTCGATCTTTCAGGCCGTCACGCAGATTCAGGAGCAGAGCCTCACGCTGATCCCCAAGATCGCGATCATCGCGGTGATCGTGGTGCTGCTCGGCCCCTGGATGCTCGACCAGATGGTGGCCTACACCACCAACCTCTACTCCTCGATCCCCACCCTGACGAACTGATGAGCGCGACCGCCACCACACTCGCCGGCCGGGAAGGACGGGGGCACAGCCGCGGATGTTGCGGTGGAGGAGCGCCGGCAGATGGGCGTGTGAGGGCTGGGCGGGAGCAGAACCGGCTGGCGTGGGGAGGCAACCCGGCATGACTCAAGTCCTCAGTCTGCTCGCGGGCAACGAGCTCGCCGGCTTCATCCTCGTGCTCGCGCGGGTGGGGCCGCTGTTCCTGCTCGCCCCTCCCTTCTCCTCTCCGATGGTACCCCCGCGCGTGCGCGGCATCATCGCCGTGGGGATCTCGATCGGCCTGGCGCCGATCGCGCTGCACGGACAGCACATCCCCACCGACCCGTTCACCCTCGCCGCGCTGATCGTCGAGGGGATGCTGGTGGGGCTCGGCTTCGCCTTCTCCTTCGCCGTGCTGTTCGCCGCCGTCGAATCGGCCGGCTCGCTCGCCGACCTCGGCGCCGGCTTCTCCTACGGCAACCTGATCAACCCGATCAGCGGCGATGAAAGTGGGCCGATCACCCACATGTACTCGCTCGTAGGAATCGCGATCTTCCTCGTGATCGGTGGCGAAGCGTGGGTGCTGCGGGGACTGGCCCGCACCTTCCAGCTCGTCCCGCTCACCTCCGCCCCCAACATCGAATCGCTCGTCGGGGGCGCCGAGCAGGTCTTCTCCACGGTTTTCACCTCCGCCGTGGAGATCGCCGCGCCGGTGCTGATCGCGCTGATGATCACCGATGTCGCCTTCGGCGTGGTATCCCGCGTTGTGCCTCAGCTCAACGTGTTCGCCGTCGGCTTCCCCGCCAAGGTCGCCGTCGCGCTACTGCTGGTTGGCGCCTCGATGCCGTTCGTCGGCGGCTGGATCGCCAACCAGATGTCCACCTCCGTCGGCGCCGCGCTCGGCGCCCTGCACTTCGGGTGATGGTGGCCGCAATGCAGAGCGTGACCGCAATCCGGAGGGCGCCCAAGACCCATCGGGCAAGCAGCGCAATCGAGAGAGGCCGGGAGAGTAAGTAGGTCATGGCGCAAGACGACCGCACCGAGAAGGCCACCCCCAAGCACCGCGAGCGCGCGCGCAAGAAGGGCCAGATCGCGCGCTCCGCCGACGTCGGCGGCTCGCTCGTGCTGGCCGGCGGGCTGTTCGCGATCACGCTGCTCGGCCCCTCCGTGGTGAACTCCTCGCAGGCCGCCTTCCGCGCGATCCTCGCCGAGATCGCCACGCCCGGGAAGGCGATGACCGCCAACGGGCTGCACTCGCTGATGGAGGTCGGGCTCACCACGCTGCTGCTCACGGTCGGCCCGATCGCCGCGATCTGCTTCGGCACCGGCCTCTTCGCCGGGGCCGCCCAGGTCGGCTTTCGTCCTGCCCCCAAGGCGCTCGCGCTCGACTTCAAGCGGATCAACCCGATCTCCGGGGCGCGCAACCTGTTCGGGCCCAACATCCTTTTCGAGGCGCTCAAGGCCGTCGCCAAGGTCGCGCTCGTCGCCGGGATCGCCGCGCTCGCGATCATCCCCGGTCTCACCGCGCTCGCCGCTGAAGTCGGCCTTCCCCCCGCCGACCTTGGGCTCGTGCTGGGGCATCGCGGGATGGAAATCGCCCAGCACGCCACGTTCGCCTACCTCGTGATCGCCGCGATCGACTACGCCTGGCAGCGCCGGCGCAACGAGCGCAAGCTGCGCATGACCAAGCAGGAGCTCAAGGACGAGCAGCGCCAGTACGGACTCCCCGCGGAGGTCAAAGCCGCTCTGCGCCGCCGTCAGGCGCAGGCGGCCCGTAAGCGGATGATGGCCGCCGTCCCCGAAGCCGACGTGGTGATCGCCAACCCCACCCACTTCGCCGTCGCGCTGCGCTACGACGGCTCGCGCACCGCCCCGGAGGTCGTGGCCAAGGGCAAGGACCTGATCGCCCTGCAAATCCGCCGCATCGCCGAGGAACACGACGTGCCGATCGTCTCCGAGCCGCCGCTGGCGCGCGCGCTGCACGCCTCGTGCGAGATCGGCCAGGTGATCCCCGAGGAGCTGTACGCCGCGGTGGCGCGCGTGCTCGCCTTCGTCTACCGCCTCGCTCGCCAGCGTAGGTACGCACTATGAACCTCGACTCCGTACGCCGCCTGCTGCGCCACACCGACCTGCTCGCCGCGATCGCCGTGGTGATGGTCATAACGATGCTCGTCGTCCCGCTGCCGTCCGCGCTGCTCGACCTGCTGATCACGCTCAACATCTCCGCGGCGCTCACGATCGTGGTCGCCACGATGTA
>CAYNGQ010000003.1:0-2638 GCA_964396735.1 uncultured Solirubrobacteraceae bacterium
CTGAAGGTGCTGCGTGCCGCCCTCGACGAGGACCGCACGAAGACGTTCGTGGTGGAGATCTCGCCGCTCGGACTGGTCGAGATGACCCGTCAGAACGTCACCGAGGGGGTGCGCGAGATCATCAGCCGTCCCTGCCCGGCCTGCGACGGGGACGGGGTGATCCGCTCGGAGGAGACGATCGCGATCGAGTTCGAGCGCCGCCTGCGCGACATCGCCGCGGAAAACCCGGACGCGGAGGCGTTCCTGGTGCAGATCAACCCGCGCGTGACCGCGCAGTTCACCGGCCAGCACTCGCGCGTGCTGCACGCCTTGGAGCAGCAGACCGGCCGCTCCTTCCATTTCGAGGGCTCCGAAGGGCTGGCGCTCGACCACTTCGCGATCACCTTCCAGGGCTCGCGCGAGGAGGTCGAGGAGCGAGCGCTGCCGTTTCATGCCGGCGACGAGGTGCTGGTCGAGATCGTCGAGCCGCACATGTACGACGTCGACGACGCGGTGGCGAAGATCGACGGCTACATCATCTCGATCGCCGGCGCCTCCCCGCACGTGGGGGAGAAGCGGATGGTGCGGATCGAGCAGGTGGGTCGCACCGCCGCGAGCGCGTTGTTGCTGGACGAGAGCGGCGAGGTGGTGCGCCCTGCGCCTCGACCTGCTGCGCCCCCCCGACGCCGCGCCCCCCGCAAACCGCGCGCCGCGGCGAAACCAAAACCAGAGCCGGCGCCGGTCGAGCTGGTCGTGGAGCAGCCATCGGTCAACGGGGCCTCCGAGCATTCGGAGTCGCCGGCCGAGCACGCCGAGCCGTCGGCCGATCGCTCCGAGTCGTCCGCAGAGCCCCCGGTCGAGGTTGAGCAGGAGGATGCCGTACAATCCAAACCTCGGCGCCGCGGCCGCAGGGGCGGACGGCGCCGTTCGGCTGCCAAGGCAGAGGCGGGAACGGAGTAAGACGACATGTACGCGATCGTGAAGACAGGCGGCAAGCAGTACCGCGTGGAGCGCGGCCAGTACCTGCTGGTCGAGCGCCTACCCGAGGAGGTGGGTGCGAGCGTGGCGCTGCAGCCGCTGATGTACCGCTCCGATGAGGCCGTCTTCGACAGCAAGGGCCTCGAGCAGGTGACGGTCACCGCGAAGGTGCTCGCCCACGAGCGCGGCGAGAAGCTGCGCGTCGTCAAGTTCAAGCCCAAGCGCGGCTACAAACGGCGTACCGGCCATCGCCAGGAGCTAACGCGCATCGAGATCACGGAGATCGCGATGGGGGCTGGGAAAGCAGCTGCGCGCAAAGCGGCCAAACCGGCGGCTGCCACTGTCCCGTCGGCCGAGCCGGCGGAGACCCCGAAGGAGGCGAGCGAGCATGGCGCATAAGAAGGGTCTCGGCTCCAGCCGCAACGGCCGCGACTCCAACGCCAAACGGCTCGGCGTGAAGACCTTCGCCGGGCAGGCGGTCACCGGCGGGGAGATCATCGTGCGCCAGCGCGGCACCCGCTTCAAGCCCGGCGAGGGCGTTGGGATCGGCAAGGACGACACCCTGTACGCGCGCTCAGCGGGCACCGTGCAGTTCACCGCGGGCCGCCGGGGCCGTGTGGTGAACGTCGTAGCCGACCAGGCGTAGCGCTCGCTGCGTGGCGGTGCGCTGATCCCTGCAGCGAGGGATCGCGCCGCGCGCATGTCAGGATGCGGTGATGCTCCACGACCGCGCGCGCATCCACGTCCAGGCGGGCGCGGGGGGGGACGGCTGCGCAAGCTTCCGCCGCGAAGCGCACGTGCCGCGCGGAGGTCCCGATGGCGGCGACGGCGGCCGCGGGGGCGACGTGGTACTGCTGTGCGACGACTCGCTGCGCGACCTGCAGAGCTTCACGCGCCGTGCCCACCACCGCGCCGCGCGGGGAGGGCGCGGTGAAGGCTCGCTGCGCCACGGAGCCGACGGCGAGGCGCTGGTGGTGCGCGTGCCGCCGGGCACCGAGGCGATCGGCGAGGAGGGCGACCTCGAGGGCCGTCGCTGGGAGCTGCTGCACCATGGACAGCGCGCGCCGCTCGCGCGCGGGGGCTCGGGAGGTAAGGGCAACAAGCGCTTCGCCACCCCCACCCGTCAGGCGCCGCGCTTCGCCGAGCGCGGCCTGCCGGGCGAGGAGGGGTGGCTGGCGCTGCGGCTGCGCTTGCTCGCCGACGTCGGCCTCGTGGGCCTCCCAAACGCGGGCAAGTCCTCGCTGCTGGCGCGCCTCACGCGTGCCGCGCCGAAGGTCGCCTCCTACCCGTTCACGACGCTCGAGCCGGTGCTGGGGGTGCTCGAATCCGATGAGCGCCAGCTGGTGGTGGCCGACATCCCCGGTCTGATCGAGGGTGCCAGCGACGGCGCCGGTCTCGGCCATGAGTTCCTCGCGCACGTGGAGCGCACGCGTCTGCTGGTGCACGTGCTCGACCTCGCCCCCGAGCTCTCCGGCGAGGAGCACGCGGACGCGCTCGCCAACCACGCGGCGATCGAGCGCGAGCTGGCCGCGCACGACCGGCGCCTGGCGGCGCTGCCGCGGGTGCTGGCGCTCTCGAAGGCCGACCTGGTCCCGGCGGAGCGCGTCCGCGCGGCCGTGGCCGAGTGGACCGAGCGCCTGGGGTCGGACGTGCCGGTGCTCGCCACCTCGAGCGCGACCGG
>CAYNGQ010000004.1:0-6642 GCA_964396735.1 uncultured Solirubrobacteraceae bacterium
GCCGCCAGCCACGTGGACGGCGGCGATCTCGCCCTGTGAATGGCCCACCACCACCGCGGGCTCGACGCCGTGGAAGCGCCACAGGGCGGCCAGCGACACCATCACCGCGAACAGCGCCGGTTGAACCACATCGACGCGCTGCAGCGACGGCGCTCCCTCCGTCCCCCGCAGGACGTCCTCGAGCGACCAGTCCACATAGCGCGAGAGGGCCTCGGCGCAGGTCCGCAGCGACGCGGCGAACACCGGCGAGGAGTCCAGCAGCCCGAGCGCCATCCCCTCCCACTGCGCGCCCTGGCCCGGGAAGACGAACACCGTCCTGCCCGTGCCGGCCGTGCCCCGCAGGACGCTCGTCGCGGACTCGCCGCGCGCCGCCGACCCCAGGCCGGCCAGCAGCGCCTCGCGATCCGCCCCGAGCACCACGGCGCGCTCGCGCAGCTGCTCACGGGTGCTCACGAGCGAGCAGGCCACGTCCAGCGGGGCGAGATCCGGGTGCGCCTGGAGGTGAGCGCCCAGACGCTCGGCCTGCGCGCGCAGCGCCTGCGGGTTCTTGGCCGAGACGAGCAGGGGAATCAGGGGGAGCTCCGGTGGCTCGGGGGCGGGCTGCCCTTGCTGCGGGTTCTGCTGCGGAAGCTGCTCCTGTGGCAACTGCCCCTGGGGAAGCTCCTCCTGCGGAAGCTGCTCGACCCTGGGGGGCTCTTCGAGCAGGAGATGCACGTTCGTGCCGCTGGCGCCGAACGACGAGACGCCGGCGCGCCGCGGACGCTCGCCGGCGGGCCATGGCGCAGGCTCTTTCAGCAGCTCGATCTCGCCCCCCGCCCAATCCACGTGCGGCGAGGGCTCGTCGACGTGCAGCGTCGCCGGCAGCAGCCCGTGGCGCAGCGCCATCACCATCTTGATCACACCCGCCACTCCCGCCGCCGCCGAGGTGTGGCCGATGTTCGACTTGATCGACCCCAGCCGCAGCGGGCCGTGCTCGCGCTCCCGGCCATAGGTCGCCAGCAGCGCCTGCGCCTCGATCGGATCGCCGAGCGTCGTGCCCGTCCCGTGCGCCTCGACCGCGTCCACGTCCGCCGCCGAGAGACCGGCGTCCGTTAGCGCCTGGCGAATCACGCGCTCCTGCGATGGGCCGTTCGGCGCGGTCATTCCATTGCTCGCCCCATCCTGGTTGGTCGCGCTGCCACGCACCACCGCCAGCACCGCGCGGCCGTGCCGGCGCGCGTCGGAGAGGCGCTCAAGCACCAGCAGTCCCGCCCCCTCGGAGAAGCCCACGCCGTCAGCGCTCGCCGAGAAGGACTTGCAGCGCCCATCGGGCGAGAGCCCCCGCTGGCGGCTGAACGCGCTGAGCAGCTTGGGGCTCGCCATCACCGTCACGCCGCCGGCCAGCGCGAGCGAGCACTCCCCCCCGCGCAGCGCCTGACACGCCAGGTGCAGCGCCACCAGCGACGAGGAGCAGGCCGTATCGACCGAGATCGCCGGGCCCTGGAGCCCGAGCTCATACGCGACCCGCCCGCAGAAGACGCTGGCAGCGGTGCCCCCGTACACGAGCGCCTCGATTCCGGCGGGCAGCGAGGCCGGGTCGGCACTCGCGCCGTAGTCGTCGTGGATGACCCCGGCGAACACGCCCGTCTCGGTCCCGTGCAGCGAAGCCGGGGCGATGCCCGCATCCTCGCACGCCTCCCACGCCGTCTCCAGCATCAGCCGCTGCTGCGGATCCATCGCCAACGCCTCGCGCGGGCCGATCCCAAAGAAGTCGGCGTCGAACTCGTCGGCGTCGTGGAGAAAGCCGCCACCCCTCGCATACACGGTGCCGGGACGGTCGGGATCAGAGTCGTACAGGCGCTCCAGGTCCCAGCCGCGATTCGTCGGCAGCCCGGTGATCGCGTCGGCGCCCGCGGCGACCAGCTCCCACAGCTCCTCGGGGCTGTGCACGCCCCCTGGATAGCGACAGCTCATGCCAACGATCGCGATCGGCTCGTGCCGCGCCCGCTCGAGCTCGCGCACGCGGTGGTTGGCCTTGCGCAGGTCGCCGACCGCCTTGCGCAGGTACTCACGCAGCCTTGCCTCGTCGCTCGACCCGCGCTCCTCGTCGATCGGCTGCGTCTTGTCGCTCATGCCGACTCCCGCTCCCCGTCGATCAGCTCGAACATCTCCTCGTCGGACGCCACCGCCAGGTCCGTATCGCCCGCGCCATCCTCGCGGCCGGAGCCCCCGTTCCCGATGCCGGCCAGGAACGACCCCAGGCGCGCGTTGAGGGAGCGGATCCGTCCCTCTACCAGCGCTCGCGACCCGCCGTCCGCGGTGATCGCCGCGAGCATCGCCTCGACCCTGCCGAGCTCCTGCTCGATCCGCGGGCGCGCCGCGCCGCGCGCCTCCTCGACGACCCGCGAGCACACGTACTCCGCCACTGCCGCCACGCTGGGGTAGTCGAACATCAGGGTCGCGGGCAGCTTCAGACCGGTGGATGCGATCAGGCGGTTGCGCAGCTCGACCGCGTCGAGCGAGTCGAAGCCCAGCTCCTGGAATGGCTGGCGCGACTCGACCGCGTTGCCGGAGAGCAGCCCCAGCACGGCGGCGGCGTGGTCGCTCACGAGCGCGAGCACGGTGGCTTCCCAGGTCGACTCCGGCGTTCCGGAGAGACGCCGCACCAGCGAGTCCGGAGCCTGCACGCGGCGCGCGATCGCCCGCACCAGCCCGCGGAACAGCGCCGGCAACGTTCCGTCCCCGCTCTGCGCCTGCAGCGCGGCGGCTTCGAGGCGCACCGGCACGAGCAGCGGCGCCCCCGCTCGCAGCGAGGCGTCGAACAGCCTGAGCCCCTCCGCGTTCGAGAGCGCGGCGACGCCCACGCGCCGCATCCGCGCCCCGTCAGCGCCGCCCCGATCGCTGGCCATGCCGGCCTCCGACCACGGCCCCCAGGCGAGCGAGCTGGCCGTCAGCCCCCGCGCCCGGCGCCACTGCGCGAGCGCATCCAGGAAGGCGTTGGCGGCCGCGTAGTTGCCCTGCCCCGGCGCCCCGGCGCTCGCGGCGACCGACGAGAAGAGGACGAAGGCGGATAGATCGAGCGCCTCGGTCAGCTCGTGCAGGTGCAGCGCCGCGTCGGCCTTGGGGCGCATCACCCGCTCCACCTGCTCGGCACGCAGCGAGTCGATCAGCGCGTCGTCGAGCACGCCGGCGGCATGGATCACGCCCCTCAGGGGATGCTCTGAGGAGATCGAGCTGATCAGCTCCGAGAGCTGCTCACGGTCGGTCACGTCGCACGCCGCGATGCGCACCTCACAGCCGAGCGCCCGGAGCTCGAGCTCGAGCTCGCTCGCGCCCTCGGCCCGCGGTCCCCGGCGGCTGACGAGCAGCAGGTGACGCGTGCCGTGCTCCATCGCCAGGTGGCGCGCCAGCAGCGCACCGAGGCCGCCCGTCCCGCCTGTGATCAGCACCGTGCCCTCCGGCCCGAACGCCGCTCGGGCGCCGGCCTCGCTCTCGACCGTCACCCGTGCCAGCCGCGGCGCGTGCGCCGTGCCCTCGCGCAGCGCGAGCTGCGGCTCGTCGGCCGCGAGCCCGGCGATCAGAGCGCTCCAGGACGAGTCCGCGCCATCGACGTCGGCGAGCACGAACCGGCCGGGGTGCTCCGACTGGGCGCTGCGCAGGAGGCCCAGCGTGGGCGCCGTGACGAGGTCGAACGCCTCACCCGCTCGCACCGCCACACCGCCGCTGGTCACGAGCACGAGCCGGGAGGCGAGCAGGCGTTCGTCCGCGAGCCACGCCTGGAGCAGCTCGAGCGTGCGCGTCACTCCGGCGCGCGCCGCCCACGCGGGCCCGCTCGCACCGAGGCCGGCCCCGTTCGCGGCTACCGTATCCGGCGCGGACGCTCCGTTGTCGATCGCCGCCCCGGTTGTGGCAGACACCGCATCCGGCACGTGCGCTCCATCGTCGATCGCCGCCCCGATCACCGCAGGCACCGCATCCGGCAGGGGCGCTCCGCCGTCGATCGCCACCCCGGTCGTTGAGAGCACCGCGTCCGGCACGAAGGCTCCGCCGTCGATCGCCGCGAGGAGCGCCGGCAGATCCGCGTAACGCTCCGCGTCGATGCTCCCCGTGTCGAGCTCGCCGAGCACCGCCAGGTGCGGCTGGGATCCGTTCGCCCTCGCGACGGGAATCTCCGCCCATTCGACCGCGAACAGCGAGTCGTGCCCTGGGCGCGCTCCCACGAGCCGGCCCACCTCGACCGGCCGATGCGCCAGCGAGTCGACCGACAGCACCGGCGCGCCGTTCTGGTCGAGCGCTGCCACGCACCACGCGGAGTCGCCGGCGGGCGCCACCCGCACTCGCAGCGAGGAGGCGCCGCCGGCATGGCAGCGCACGCCGCCCCAGCTGAACAGCATCCTGCCCTGCCCCGCTCCCGCCCCCTCGGTGTCGTCTGCGGCGAGGGCCGCGCCCCCGTGTACGGCGGCATCGAACAGCGCGGGGTGGATGGCGAACCGCGTCGCCTCCTCGGCGTGGCGTCCCTCCAGGGCGACCTCGGTGAAGAGCTCCTCGCCGCGCCGCCACGCGGCCCGAATCCCCGTGAAGGCCGGGCCGTAGGCGTAGCCCACGGTCGCGAGATCGCCGTAGATGCTCTCGACGTCGAGCGGCTCGGCACCCTCCGGCGGCCATGCCTCGGCGGCCAGCTGCTCGAGCGCAGCTGAGCGTGGGGACTCGCCGCCGGGCGCGACGGCGCCGCTGGCGTGGCGCGTCCAACCCGCTCCCGCCGCGTCGCCGGCGGCAGCGTCGTGCTCCGGACGCGAGTAGATCGCAAACGCCCGCCGCCCCGACTCCGCGGGCGCCTGGAGCAGCAGCTGGAGCTGCACGGCGCCCCGCTCCAGGACGAGCGGGGCTTCCAGGGTCAGCTCCTCGAGCAGCTCGCACGCCACTTCGCTGCCAGCGGTGAGCGTCAGCTCGACGAACGCGGTCCCCGGCACCACCACCGTGTCCAGCAGGACGTGATCTCCGATCCAGGCGTGGGTGGCAAGCGACAGGCGCGAGGTGAACAGCCATTCCTCGCCGCCCGCCAGCGGCACGGCTGCCCCCAGCAGCGGGTGCTCGGCGGCGTGCAGACCGGCGGCGGAGATGCCCACCGCGCCGACCCGCGACTCCAGCCAGTAGCGCTCGCGCTGGAAGGCGTAGGTCGGCAGCTCCACCCGTTGCGCCGCGCGCCCGGCGAACAGCGCCGGCCAGTCGACCGCCACGCCGCGAGTGTGCGCCTCGGCGAGGAAGTCGATCAGCGCCTCGCTCTCCGCGCGACGGCCGCGCATCGCCGCCAGCAGCAACGCGCGCTCCTCGACCTCCGCGCTCAGGCACCGGCGCGCGATCGCGCTCAACACCCCGTCCGGGCCAAGCTCCAGGAAGCGCGTCGCCCCGGCGCGCTCGAGCGTGCGCACCCCGTCGTGGAAGCGCACCGTCTCGCGCGCATGGCGCACCCAGTACTCCGGCGTGGCGAGCTCCTCGGCGGCCTGCTCGCCCGAGAGATTCGAGACGATCGCGATGCTCGCACGCTCGAAGGTGAGACCCTCCGCGACGCGGCGGAACTCGTCGAGCATCGGCTCGATCCGCGGGGAGTGAAAAGCGTGGCTCACCCGCAGCCGGGTGGTTTTGCGCGCACGCTCCCTCCACTCACCCTGCAGCCGGTCGATCGCCTCCGCGTCGCCGGAGACGACCACCGAGCTCGGACCGTTGACCGCCGCGAGCGCCACCTGCTGCTCGAGCCCGGCGAGGCTCTCGCGGAGCTCCTCCTCGGTGGCCTCGATGGCCAGCATCGCACCGCCATCCGGCAGCGCTCCCATCAGCCGTCCACGGGCCGCGACGAGCGCGCAGGCATCGGGTAGCGAGAGCACGCCGGCGACGTGCGCCGCGACGAGCTCCCCGATCGAATGACCGATCAGCAGGTCGGGCGTCACCCCAAGCGACTCCAGCAGCGCGAAGAGCGCCACCTCGAGCGCGAACAGCGCCGCCTGGGTGAACTCGGTCTCGTCCAACAGCGCCGCCTGCGGGGACCCCTCGGCGGCGAACATCAGCTCCCTCAGCGAGCGCCCGAGATGCCGATCGAGCTCGGCGCAGACCCGATCGAGCGCCGCGGCGAACACCGGGAACGAGCGATACAGCCCCGCCCCCATCCCCGCGCGCTGCGCTCCCTGGCCGGTGAACATGAACGCCGTCTTGCCGGGGACAACCACGCCCTGCAGGACGCCGGCCGCCAGCTCGCCATGCGAGAGCGACTCCAGGTCCGCAAGCAGCGTCTCGCGATCGCCGCCCGACACCGCGGCGCGCTGCTCGAGCTGCGCGCGGGCGCTCGCCAGCGAGAAGGCGACATCCACCGGCGCGAGCTCCGGGTGCGCCAGCAGATGGGTGTGCAGACGCTCGGCCTGCGCGCGCAGCGCCGCCTCGCTGCGCCCCGACACGAGCAAGGGTGGCGCCGGTAGCTCGGGCATGGCCGGCTCGGGCGCCGGCTCCAGCCGCGGCGCATCCTCGACGATGACGTGCGCGTTGGTGCCGCTGACGCCGAACGAAGAGATCCCAGCGCGGCGCGGCCGCGCACCCGCGGGCCACGGCTCCGGCTCCCTCAGCAGCCGCACATCGCCGGCCGACCAATCCACGTGCGGCGAGGGCTCGTCAAGG
>CAYNGQ010000005.1:0-2346 GCA_964396735.1 uncultured Solirubrobacteraceae bacterium
ATCGACCTCCGTCGACGGCCGGTCTACGTGCAGCGTCCTCGGCAGCATGCCGTGGCGCATCGCCATCACCATCTTGATCACGCCCGCCATGCCCGCCGCGGCCTGGGTGTGGCCGAGGTTCGACTTCACCGAGCCCAACCACAGTGGGCGACCATCCGCGCGCTCGCGCCCATACGTCGCCAGCAGCGCCTGCGCCTCGATCGGGTCGCCCAGGGTGGTGCCCGTGCCGTGTGCCTCGACGGCGTCCACGTCGCTCGCCTCCAGTCCGGCGTTGGCGAGCGCCTGGCGGATCACGCGCCGCTGGGCCGGGCCGTTGGGCGCGGTCATCCCGTTGCTCGCGCCATCCTGGTTGACGGCGCTGCCCCGCACCACCGCCAGCACGCGATGACCGAGTCGCAACGCGTCGGACAGCCGCTCGACCAGCACCACGCCGGCGCCCTCCGCCACACTCGTACCGTCGGCCCCGTCGGCGAACGCCTTGCAGCGCCCGTCCGGCGCCAACGCGCGCTGGCGGCTGAACTCGACGAACACCCCCGGCGTGAAGAGCACGGTCACGCCGCCGGCGAGCGCCATCGAGCACTCGCCGCCGCGCACCGCCTGGCAGGCAAGATGCAGCGCCACCAGCGAGGATGAGCACGCCGTATCCACCGTGACCGCCGGCCCCTCGAACCCGAACGTGTAGGCGACCCGCCCGGAGAGCACGCTGGCCGAGCCGCTCGTCATCTCATAGCCCGCCACCTCCTCGGGCGCCAACCTCGCCAGCAGCGCGCCATAGTCCTGTGCACTGGCTCCCGTGAACACCCCGGTCTGGCTGGCGCGCAGCGCGCTCGGGTCCAGACCGGCGTCTTCGAGCGCCTCCCACGTGGCTTCCAGCAGCAGCCGCTGCTGGGGATCCATCACCAGCGCCTCCCGCGGGCCGATCCCGAAGAACTCCGGATCGAAGTCGCCCGCGTCGTACAGGAAACCCCCCTCGCGGGTGCGGCTGGCTCCCGGCTGGTCGGGGTCGTACAGGCGCTCGAGATCCCAACCGCGGTCGGCCGGGAAGCCGCCGATCGCGTCGCCGCCCGCGGCCACCAGCTCCCACAGCTCCTGCGGGGAGCTCACAGATCCGGTGCCCGCCGGGTGGGCGGGTCCCGGATAACGGCAGCTCATCCCCACGATCGCGATCGGCTCCTCGTGCGCCACCACCGCGGACAGGGCACTCGCCGTCACGGGGGCCCGGGCGCCCGTGATCTCCCCGAGCAGATGCCGCGCCAGCGCGGCCGGAGTGGGGTGGTCGAAGACGAGCGTCGCCGGCAGCCGCAGACCGCTCGCGACGCTCAACCGGTTTCGCAACTCGACCGCCGAGAGCGAGTCGAACCCAAGATCCTTGAACGCCCTGCCCGCCGCAACCGCGTCCGCGGAGTCGTGACCCAGCACCGAGGCGACGTGCGCCGACACGGCCCGCAGCACGATCTCCTCCCGCTCGCCCGCCGCAGCCTCCTGCAGCCGTCGCGTGAGCGTTCCCTGCGCCCCCGCGGCCCTGCGCGCCGGCGCCCGCACCAAGCTGCGCAACAGCGCCGGCACCGACCCTGCGCCGGCCCACTCGCGCAGCGCCCGCCGGCGCAGGCCCACGGGAACGAGCAGCGCCTCGCTGCCCCCGAGCGCGGCATCGAACAGCTCCAGGCCCTCCTCGGTGGACAGCCGCTCCGCGCCGCCGCGCGCCACCCGCGCCAGCTCGACCTCCCCCAGCGCGCCCGTCATCCCGGTCGCCTGAGCCCACAGCCCCCAAGCCACCGAGGTGCCCGGCAGGCCCCGGGCGCGACGATGGGCAGCCAGCGCATCGAGGAAGGCATTCGCCGCCGCATAGTTGCCCTGCCCGGGAACGCCGAACGTGCCGGCAGCCGAGGAGAACAGCACGAACGCCTGCAGATCGAGGCTCGCGGTCAACTCGTGCAGATGCCAGGCTCCCGCCGCCTTCGGCACCCACACCCGTCTCATCTGCTCGCCGGTCAGCGACTCGACGACCCCGTCGTCGAGCACCCCCGCGGCGTGCACGACCATCCCCAGCGGGTGCTCCTCGGCAATCGACCCGATCAGCGCCGCCAGCTGCTCGCGGTCGCCGACGTCGCACGCGGCGATCCGCACCTGCGCGCCCAACTCGGTCAGCTCCTGCTCCAGCTCGATCGCCCCCGGTGCCTGCCGTCCCCGCCGCCCGGTCAACAGCAGCCGGCCGGCTCCGTGCACGGCCACCAGATGACGCGCCACCAGGCTGCCCAAGCCGCCCGTACCACCGGTGATCAACACGGTGCGGCCCGGATCGATCGCGGCCATCGGCAGCGTCAACGCGATCTTCCCCACATGACG
>CAYNGQ010000006.1:0-4468 GCA_964396735.1 uncultured Solirubrobacteraceae bacterium
TCCGATCTCCACGCCCCGTCCCCGCGCGGCTTCTCCTGGAAGCTGCGCACGTGCGTGCCGTTGATCTCGACGGCGCCGAAGCGGCCCGGGGGCTGCACGGCGGTGATCGTGGCGAGCGCGCCCTGCTCGCGGTGGTAGGCGATCAGCGCCGTGATGTCGATGTCGGCCACACCGTCGCCATAGGTGAAGCAGAAGTCCTCGTCGCCCACGTAGGCGAGCGCCCGCTTCAGACGCCCGCCCGTCATCGTCTCTTCGCCGGTGTCCACCAGCGTCACCCGCCACGGCTCGGTGCTGGAGCGGTGGACCTCGACGTCGCCGCACCCCAGGTCGAAGGAGAGGTCCTCGCTGGTATGCAGGTGATAGTTGGCGAAGAACTCCTTGATTACATAGCCCTTGTAGCCGAGGCAGATCACGAACTCCTCAATCCCGTGGGCCGCGTAGATCTTCATGATGTGCCAGAGCATCGGCTTGCCGCCGATCTCCACCATCGGCTTGGGGCGAACCGCGGTCTCCTCGCTGAGGCGGGAGCCCAGGCCCCCGGCCAGGATCACCGCCTTCATACGCGAAGATGGGACGACCGCACAAGTGCCCCGGGAAGCTGGACTGCCGACATGGCGGTCAAGCTAACAAGACATTTTCGAGCGGTCGAGCGCCCGCCGGCATGCGCCCTGCCTATCGCACGCAGTGCCTGTAGGGTGTTTCTGATGGCGAGCATCTGGGCGGGGACACGCGTGCTTTTCACCGGCGCGCAGGGCTTCATCGGCTCGTGGGTGGCCGAGCGGCTGCTCGACGAGGAGGCCGAGCTGTTCGTGCTCGACCGGCCACCGGCCGAGCTCTCGCGCTTTCGCCTGCGCGGGCTGCACGAGCGCTGCACGCCGGCGCCGGCCGATCTCCTGGATCCGGCGTCATTGCGGCGCGCGCTCGACGAGCACGGCATCGAGGCGGTGTTTCACCTTGCGGCCACGGCGATCGTGGGCTCGGCGACGAAGTCGCCTCTCAGCACCTACGAGGTTAATGTCCGCGGCGCCTGGAACCTGCTGGAGGCCTGCCGTGTCGCCGACGCGCCGCCACAGCGGGTGGTGGTCGCCTCCACCGACAAGGCCTACGGGACGCACGAGCAGCTGCCCTACCGCGAGGATCACGCGCTGCAGCCCCGCTACCCCTACGACGTCTCGAAGGCATGCGCCGATCTGATCGCGCGCTCTTACGCCCACACCTTCGGCCTGCCGGTGGCGGTCACGCGCTTCGGCAACGTGTTCGGCGGCGGGGACTTCAACTTCTCGCGACTGATCCCGGGGACGATCAAGGCGCTGCTGGCGGGCGAGCGGCCGGTGATTCGCTCGGGCGGGCTGATGGAGCGCGACTTCCTGTACGCCGAAGACGCGGCCGACGCCTACCTCGCGGTGGCCGGCTCGCTTGATCGCCACGAGCTGCGCGGCCGCGCGTGGAATGCAAGCATCGGCTCCTCGGTGACGGTGCTCGAAATCGTCAGACGGCTCGCTGAGATCGCCGGCGAGGGAGTCGAGCCCGACGTTCGCGGCGAGGGCACCCCACACGGGGAGCTCACGAGCCAGTGGCTCGATTCGAGCGCGATCACGGAGCAGCTCGGGTGGACGCCGGCGTGGGATCTCGAGCGGGGTCTCGAGGCGACCTACCGGTGGTATGAGCAGGAGCTGCCGCGCATCGCGGCGCTCGCCCAGACCGCCGGCTGAGACCGAGCGGCAGGCCTGCTCGAGGCCGACTCGCCGGTCGAGCTGTGCCTCAGCCCGGAGCGGCTGACGGGAGCAGGCGGCGGGCGGCCTTGTGGACTGCGAGGGTGGCGAGGGAGGCCGCGAGGAGTGGGCGCTCAGGCCGCGACGACGGGGTCGCGGTCCTTCCAGCGCAGGGCCTCGTCCAGCCGCCCCTCGGCCATCAGCTCCTTCAGGCGCGCGATCCGCATGAAGCGCGACCCCTTGAAGTCGTCGATCTCCAGGCCGTTGTCTCGGTAGGCCGTGAGCATCTGCTGGACGCTCGCGCGCACCGTCCAGCGGGGGTGCAGCTCGGGGAACGCCCGCTGCAGCTTGGCGAAGCTGACGCGGTAGCTGCGCTTGTCCGGCCCCGCCCCCTGGGCGAAGGCGATCCGCGACCCGGGGACGGCCTCCTCGACGATTCGAGCGACCTCGCTGATCCGGTAGTTCTCCTCGTCGGCGCCCACGTTGAACGCCTCGTTGTGCACCTGCTCGCGCGGCGCCTGCATCAACCCGACGAAGGCGCGCGAGATGTCCTCGATGTGCACCAGCGGCCGCCACGGCGTGCCGTCGCTCTGCATCAGCACTTCGCCGGTCGCAAGCGCGAAGGCGGCGAGGTTGTTGACGACGAGGTCCCCCCGGTGGCGCGGAGAGAGGCCGTGGGCGGTCGCGTTGCGCAGGAAGGTGGGGCTGAAGGAGTCGTCGGCGAGCGCGCCGATGTCGCGCTCGGCGAGCACCTTCGACTCGCCGTAGGGGGTGACGGGGTTGAACTCGGCGCCCTCGTCGATCCAATCCGCTCCGGCGGCGCCGTAGAGGCTGCAGGAGGAGGCGAACAGGAAGCGCTCGATGCCCGCCTGCTTGGCGGTCCGCGCCAGCGACACCGAGGCACGGTGGTTGATCGCGAAGGTGCAGTCGGGGTTGAGGTCCCCCACCGGATCGTTGGAGAGGGCGGCGAGGTGGATCACCGCGTCGAAGCCGTCGAGGTCGGCGGGCGTGGCGTCGCGGACGTCCTTGCGGATCGCCGGCACCGCCGGCGCAAGCTCCTCGCCGAAGTCGCAGCCCTCGTACATGTAGGTGTCGAGGCCCATCACCTCGTGCCCGGCCGCGCCGAGGAGGGGGACCAGGATGGACCCGATGTAACCGTGGTGGCCGCTGACAAGAACGCGCATGGGGATCGGCCCTCGACCCGAATCCAGTTCGAGCCCGGAAGGCGGCGCGCAGTCTACCCGCGAGAGGCCGGCGGGGAGCGGGTAGCTCCAGACGGGCCATTCCGCATGGATCGACGGGCGAACGAATGTCTCCGACCCCGGCGGGTGGCGTGGGAGCCCCCACCTACAATGGCCGCCCGTGACCGCACGACACCCTCTGATCCCACCGCGCAAGGTGGACCCCCACCAGGATCTGCCGGCGCTGGAGCTGGAGGTGCTCGAGCGCTGGCGCGAGCGCGATGTATTCGCGCAGTCGCTGCGAATGCGCGAGGGCGCGAAGCCCTGGGTCTTCTACGAGGGACCACCCACCGCCAATGGCCGCCCGGGCGCCCATCACGTGCTCTCGCGCGTGTTCAAGGACATCTACCCGCGCTACAAGACGATGCGCGGCCACCGCGTGGAGCGCAAGGGCGGCTGGGACTGCCACGGCCTGCCGGTGGAGATCGCGGTCGAACAAGAGCTAGGCATCCACCACAAGGCGGAGATCGAGGAGTACGGGATCGCCGAGTTCAACGCCAAGTGCCGCGAGTCGGTGTTCACCTTCCTGGAGGAGTGGAACCGGCTGACCGAGCGGATCGGCTTCTGGATCGACCTCGACGACGCCTACCGCACGCTCGACGAGAGCTACATCGAGTCGGTGTGGTGGGCACTCGCGGAGATCGACAGGCGGGGGCTGTTGTACGAGGGACACAAGGTCGTGCCGTACTGCCCGCGCTGCGAGACGACTCTGTCCTCGCACGAGGTCGCACTCGGCTACCAGGACGTGGTGGATCCGAGCGTGTTCCTGAAGCTGCCGGTCCTCGGCGGCGAGGAGAAGCTGCTCGTATGGACGACCACCCCGTGGACCCTGCCGGGAAACGTTGCGGTGGCCGTATCGCCCACTGCCAAGTACGCACGTGCCAGGCTCGGGGAGGAGATGTTCGTGCTTGCAGACGCTCGCGTGCAGCCAGTGCTCGGCGATGGCGTCGAGGTGGTGGATCGACTCACGGGTGAGGAGCTCGTGGAGAGATACAGGTCCTATCAGGGACCGATCTTTCCGATCAGCCAGCCGGGCGGCTTCCCCATCCTCGCGGATGCATTCGTGACAACAGAGGACGGCACCGGGATCGTCCATCTCGCGCCGGCCTTCGGCGAAGACGACTATCGGGTCGCCGCGGCGAATGGGATCTTCGACCCGACCAGCCCCGGCAGTCTGCTGAATCCGGTCAAGCCCGACGGAACCTATGAACAGCGCGTGACCGGATACGGAGGCCGCTTCGTCAAGGACCCGGCACTGACAGAGGAGTTGATCGCGGACCTCGACGCGCGCGGGCTGTTGTTCAAGCGCCAGGAGTACGAGCACTCCTATCCGCACTGTTGGCGCTGCGGCACGCCGTTGCTGTACTACGCCAAACCGTCGTGGTACATCGCAACTTCACAGTCGCGAGACAGGATGCTTGCGGCCAACGAGACCGTCGCGTGGCACCCGCCGCACATCAAGCACGGCCGCTTCGGCGACTGGCTATCCAACAACGTCGACTGGGCGCTCTCGCG
>CAYNGQ010000007.1:0-1788 GCA_964396735.1 uncultured Solirubrobacteraceae bacterium
GTGCCTGCGGCCCCGAGCAACGTCGCCACCGGAGCGCCTGGGACCAGGTCGGCGACGAGAAGCCGCACGCCCTCCTTCGCGCACTGCTCGGCCAAGATCACTACGGCCGGGGCGATCTCTTCCGCGTTGTCCACCGCGACGATCGCGAGCGTGGCCGCCCGCCTGCTCGGCCGCGCCGCCGAGTTGCGCAGATGGGCTGCGATCCGGCGCAGTTCGCGCTCCCTGCCTTCGCTTTCGCGGGGCCAGAACCTGCGCTTGCCCACCCGGCCGACGCTTAGCCGGACTGGGGCGCCGAGGGCGGCGGCGATATCGTCGCGGCGGCGGAGCCGGTCCGACATTAGCTCGCGGACGATAATGATGCCAAGCCCGATCGCCAAGGCGCCGATCAGGCCGGAGAGAACGTATTCGAGGATGTCCTTGAGCTTGGAGTGGTGGAGCACGGTCGCGTCGTTGAGCACCGTAGTGCCGACGATCATGCTGCTGGTGGTGCTTTTCTCCGTCGCTGTCAAGCCGGTCACCGTCTGCTCAAGCGTGGGCAGCGTGTCGGTGGCGGCCTTCAGCTGATTCTGCAGGCTGGTGATCCTGGTTTGCTGCGCTCCCTGCCCTTGGAGCTGGCCGAGCTGGTTCTGCAGTACGGCGATCTGTTGCTGGGCTTCGGGTACCTGCTCGGCGTAGGCGGCCACCTGCTGCGCCTGCTGGGCCAGGAGCATCTTGGCGCGGAACGATATGTACTGCGTCGCGATCTCGTTGGCTCGATCGGCCGCACCGCTGCTGGTCGGCCCGTTGGCGGTGATCATCAGTACTTGGTTGGTGACCACAGTGGCGGTGTAGGCGGCCTGAAAGCTGCTGACGCTCTGTCTGAGGCCGAGCGCCTTGACGGCGGCGGACGCCACCGACTGGCTCTCCACCAGGGTCAGCTGGGTGAGCATGGCCGAGACCGGGTCCTCGGCGGGATCGTTCTTGACCAGTACGGTGACGCTGGCCTGATAGGAGACGGGGTACCTGACGAAGACGCCCAGCCCGGCGATCATGCCGATAGCCGCGAGGATGGCCAAGAACCGCAGATTCCGCCGCACGGCCGCGCCGATGAAGCTCAGGCTCGCGAAGGAACCAGCCACGTCGAACGGCGGATGCTCCTCCGTAATCGTGAAGTCCTCGTAGGTCCACAGCCGTTCCCGTACATCGTCGGCGGAGAGCATGGTGTCCACCTGCGTCTGGTTACGCTGCTTATGATTGCTCTCTGCCTCATTCATGGCCGAGCCTCCGTCGTCATTCCGTTATGCCGCGTCGGCATCCTGGACGCCGCGCGTGGCAGCTGCGGAATCCGGCCGGTCGTGCCATCGGAGGGGTCGGGGTCGGCAACCAGCATGCCGATGACCTCCCGCCCTGCTGCGGCCGAGCTCATCGCCAGGCAGGCGAGTTGCTCGGCGGTCGCGGCTCCGGCCGAGACGGCGAGCAGTGTGGCCGTTGCCTGCAGTGTGTCCATTGGCCGCTGATCCGCCCCGTCGGCGACGGCCACCGCCACGGTCAGCGCGATATCGCTCGGCAGGTCCGTGCCATCCTCGCCGAGGATGGCAACCCGCAGGCCGCGGTGTTCCTCCCCTCGCCACGAGCCGGCGCAGGCCACCTTGAGCCCGGTGATCACCTCCGGATCGTGTGAGGCGCCGATCGCGAGCAACGTCGGGATTCCAAGCGACGCGGCGAACACCGCAAGTTGCGGGCCCAGCGCCAGGGCACGGGAATCCTTGGTGAGCGAGACAACCGCAACGGTGAACGAATCTCCCTCCC
>CAYNGQ010000008.1:0-4581 GCA_964396735.1 uncultured Solirubrobacteraceae bacterium
CTGCTCATGACTGCTCCTCCCCGTCCTTGCTCTGCTCGTCCGCCGTGACCTTCGGCTTCGGCTTGACCTTGAACATCTCGAGCATCCGGTCGGTCACGAGGAAGCCGCCGACGACGTTGATCGTGCCGAACGCGATCGCGATCACGAGGATGACCTTGTTGAACGTGCCGTTGCCCGACAGGCCGACGATCAGCAGGCCGCCGAGCAGCACGATCCCGTGGATCGCGTTGGTGCCCGACATCAGCGGCGTGTGCAGCGTGTTGGGCACCTTGGAGATGACCACGAACCCGATGAAGCCCGCAAGCACGAGGATCGCCAGATTGGTGGTGAGGACGGAGGCGAGGATCATGCGGCAGCCTCCACCGCGGCTTTGGCGCCCGCGTTCACGATCTCGCCCGCGCGCACGATGCAGGCGCCCTTGACGATCTCGTCCTCGAAGTCGACCTTCAGAGCGCCGTCCTCCCCCACCAAAAGCTCCAGCAAAGCGAGCACATTGCGCGCAAACAGGGCCGAGGCGTGCTCGGGCAGCGTCGCGGGGAGGTTGAGCGGGGCGAGGATGCTCACGTCGTGGCGCACCACGGTCTGCCCCGGCTCGGTGAGCTCGCAGTTGCCGCCCGCTTCCCCCGCGAGGTCCACGACCACCGACCCCGGCTTCATCCCTTCGACCGCCTCCTCGGTCACCAGCTTCGGCGCGGGGCGGCCGGGCACGAGCGCGGTGGTGATGACCACGTCGAAGCCCTTGATCGCATCGGTCAACGCCTGCTGCTGGCGGGCGCGCTCCTCCTCGGTGAGCTCGCGCGCGTAGCCCCCCTCGCCGCTGGCCTCGAGGCCGAGGTCGAGCCACTGGGCGCCCAGCGAGCGCACCTGCTCAGCCACCTCGGGGCGCACGTCGTAGCCGGTGGTGCGCGCCCCCAGCCGTTTGGCGGTGGCGATCGCCTGCAGGCCCGCCACGCCCGCCCCCAGCACGAGCACCTTCGCCGGCGGGATCGTGCCAGCGGCGGTCATCAGCATCGGGTAGAAGCGCCCGATCTGCTCCGCGCCGAGCAGCGCCGCGCGGTAGCCCGCGACGTTGGACTGCGAGGAGAGCGCGTCCATCGCCTGTGCGCGGGAGATCCGCGGGATCGCCTCCATCGCCAGCGCCGTGGCCTTCGCGGCGGCGAGCGCGCTCGTGCAGGCCGGGCTGGTCAGCGGCGCGAGGAAGCCGATCAGCAGCGAGCCCTCCCCCAGCAAACCGATCTCCTGGGCGGTGGGCGGGGAGATCGTCACGACCACGTCGGCGCGCCACACCGCGGCGGCGTCGTCGGTCAACTCCGCGCCGGCGTCGGCGAAGGCGCTGTCGGGCAGCAGGGCGCCAGCCCCCGCGCCACGCTGCACGAGAACCTCCAGTCCCCTGGCCTTCAGCTTGCCGACCACCTCGGGCACGAGCGCCACCCGGTGCTCACCCGCCGCAGTCTCCTTCGGTACGCCAACCCGCATCTGAGGTGCGAGAACGTATCCGATCCCGCGGACGCGCGCCACCCCGGTGGACCATCTGCGAAACTCGGAGGGCGCATGACGGTCAATCTCACCCGCATCTACACCAAGCACGGAGACGGTGGCGAGACCCACCTCGGGGACATGAGCCGTGTCTCCAAGCTGCACCCCCGCGTGGAGGCGTACGGCACCGTGGACGAGCTCAACTCGATGCTGGGGGTGGCGCTGCTGCAGCCCGGGCTGCCGGCCAACGTCGAGGCGTGGCTGCGCCGCATGCAGAACGATCTGCTCGACCTCGGCGCCGACCTCTCGGTGCCGGCGGGCGGCGACCGCGAGCGGCTGCGAATCACCGCCGAGTACACCGAGTGGCTGGAGCAAGCGTGCGACGAGGCCAACGCCACGCTGCCGCGGCTACGCTCGTTCGTGATCCCCGGAGGCACCCCTGCGGCGGCCCATCTGCACGTCTGCCGCACCGTGTGTCGCCGGGCAGAGCGACGTGTGCTCGCGGTGGAGGACGCCAACCCCGAGACAGTGCGCTACCTCAACCGCCTCTCCGACCTGCTGTTCATCCTCGCCCGCGCGGCCAACGAGCGGGACGCCGGGTCGGAGCCGCTGTGGGAGCCCGGCGCCCACGAGGCCGCCGCGGCCCCCGAGCAGTCGTAGAGCCAGCCGGCTCAGGCGGAGCGCCGCCGCCGCAACACAGGCCCCTGCCGATCCCAATTCGGACCCATCGCCGCGATCGCAAGCGACACGCACAGCGCCGCCAGCAGGTAGCCGCCGAGTACGTCGGAGGGCATGTGCCAGGCGAGAATCAGCAGCGAGCAGCCAACCGCCACTGCGAACCCGCAGCCGAATGCGGCAACCAGGGGGCGCAGTCGGTGGGGAGTGACGAGCAGCGCGCAGAGCACCAGCGTCATCGCCGCGGTGGCGTGGCCGCTCGGCCACGAGGCGGGCCCGACCCACTGCCAGCCGACGCTGTCGTGGGGGTGGGCGAGCAGCGGCTTGAGCAGCTCGGCAAGCCCTGGT
Source organism: uncultured Solirubrobacteraceae bacterium (assembly GCA_964396735.1). Lineage (GTDB taxonomy): Bacteria > Actinomycetota > Thermoleophilia > Solirubrobacterales > Solirubrobacteraceae > Palsa-744. The sequence continues at coordinate 2,500 of CAYNGQ010000008.1, forward strand.
GCGGCGGGCAGCACGACCGCCACCGCGAGCGCCACCCGCAGGCGCCGGCGCAGCAGCGCGACGGCGACGATCAGCAGCGCCCAGACGGTGTAGAGCAGCGGGTCGAGCAGGTGCAACAGGTGGTTGGCGAACGTGTCCACGCGGGGGCGCTGGAGCTTGGTGAAGTCGTTGAGCAGCACCGCGTCGCGCAGGTGGATCGCGGGCACGAGCTCCGCGAGCGCCCACGTGACGGCCATCGCGAGCGCACACAGGAGGGCAGCCCACAGCGCCCAGGCGATGCTTGGCTCAGGCGCGCGGCGGGCGTGATCGCGCGCCTGCCCACCCGCGCCTTGGCGGGCAGCACGCGCAGACGCGGTCAAGGGTGCGCTCGACATCCTCCAGAGGGTAGACGCTCCCCGCGTCGCCAACGCCGGGGACTCAACCGATCGGGAAGGGCGCGCGCGCCAGCGCGGTGAGCGCCTCGGCGGTGACCCACACCGGCGATTGGGTGCTGGTGCGCGAGTAGCGCACGCTGCCGTTGGGGGCGACGAGGCTCTGCAGGTAGCCGAGGGGCGAGCGACTGCCCGAGCGATGGATGGCTTCGACGTTGCGCCCCGTCGCGGTGAGTCCCTGCACGGCCCACGCGGTGGACTGCGCGTTGGATTCGCCACCGGGCTGCTCGGGGAAGCCGCCGTCGAGGTTCTGTGCGCGTATCAGGAACGCAACGGCGTGTTCGACGCCGGCACCGGAGCGGATGCCGGCAGCGACCAGCGCCTGCAGCGCGGCGGCGGTGTCGTCCACGTCGCTGGAGCCGCCCCGCACGTCGAAGTTGAAGCCGCCGTCGGCGTCCTGCTGGCGCGCGATCCACTCACCCGCGGCGCGCACCGCAGGATCGCTCGCGGAGCGCCCGGCGGCCCGCAGCGCGAAGACGGCGAACGCGGTGAGGTTGACCTGCTGAGAGAACGAGCCGTCGCTCTCGCGGTAGCGCAGCAGCCCCGCCAGCAGGTTTTTGCCCGCCAGCGACCTCACGGGCGCATCACAGGCGCGCAGCGCGAGCATCGTGCGCTCGTAGTCGCCCGCGCCTTCGAGCGTGCCGGCCTGCGTGCGCAGCGCTTCGAGCACGGTGTGCCCGTCGCGGCGCACGCTCTGCGGGTTGCGTCCGGCGGCGGCGAGGCCGATCGCCGTCCATGCGGAGTACAGCTCGCTGGTGGGCTGGCCTGCCGTAGCGCCCCAGCCGCCGTCGGAATTCTGCGCGGAGGCGAGGTAGGCAATCTCGCGGGATACGCTCGCGCGGGCGGCGGAAGCCGGGGTCGGGGCGGCAGGATCGATCGACGCTCCGATGCTGGAGCGAGCTGTGCCGGGCAGCATCCGCGGGGAGAAAGCGCGAGCCGACCCGCCGGGCAAGGCCAGCGCGCCCACGAGGCCGAACGCAAGCACAGCAAGCGGCACCGCCCCGCCGCCGCCCCTGGCCGTGGTGACGGGCTCCCAGCGGATGTCCATGCGCGAGCGCACCCGCGCCAGCACGCGCGCGAGCTCGGGCGCGAAGGCGAGGCCGAAGAGGAAGGAGGCGACGACGTCGGTGACGTCGAAGGGCAGTCCGGCGCCTGCGACGAGCAGGAACGCCGCCGGGGTGTGGGTGGCGCCAAGGGTCCAGGTGTACACGTTCATGATCTCCTTTGCGAGCAGAGCGGTGACGAAACAGGCGAGTGCGAGCGGGACGCGCCCGAGGCGCCTGCCGCTCAGTCGGCCGAGTGCCGCGCCGGCAAGCCCGACGAGCCCCCAGGCCGCCATCTGCCAAGGCGTGTAAGAGCCCTGGCCGAGCATGATGTTCGACGCCAGCATCCCGAGAGCGCCGACGGAGAAGCCGGGGAGCGGCCCAAGCGCGTAGCCGACGACGAGCGTGATCGCCGTGATCGGCTTGACCTCGGGCAGCGCGACGAAGGCGTCGCGCCCGAGCGCGGCGACGGCGGCGAGCGTCGCGACCACGGCGACCATCCGCGCGGAGGGCCGCGAACGCTCGTAGGCCAGCCAGCCCGCGAGCAGCACGAGACCGACGAGTGCAAAGGAGGCCAGCGGCCAGCTCATCCGATCGCCTTCAGCGGA
>CAYNGQ010000009.1:0-5657 GCA_964396735.1 uncultured Solirubrobacteraceae bacterium
AGCCAACACGCAAACCGGCCGGCTGACGGCGACCTTCGCCGACGATCCCCAGGTGCCCTTCGAAGACTTCATCCTCACCTTCCGGGGCGGCCCCCGGGCACCGCTCGCCAACCCGCTGCGCTGCGGCCTCGCCGAACCGGCGGCCGCGCTCACCGCCTACACGGGCCAGCCGGCGCAGGCCGCGCAGACGCATGGCTTCACCGTCGACGCCAACGGCAAAGGGGGCGCCTGCCCCGCGCCGCTGCCGTTCGCGCCTACGCAAACCACGCCCCCGCAGAGCCCGGCGAGCGCCGGCGCCTACAGCCCCTTCACGCTCCAGCTCGCGCGTGGCGAAGGGCAGCAGTACCTGTCGAAGGTGCAGACCACGCTGCCGCCCGGCTTGCTCGGCGCGATCCCATCGGTGACGCTCTGCGGGGAAGCCCAGGCCAACGCCGGCGCCTGCCCGAGCGCCAGCGAAGTCGGCACGGTCGCGGTGAGCGCGGGCGCCGGCTCCGAACCGTATCCGTTCACGGGGCACGCCTTCATCACCGGCCCCTACGACGGCGCGCCCTACGGGCTCTCGATCGTCGTACCCGCCGCCGCCGGCCCTTACAACTTCGGCGAGGTGATCACGCGCGCCAGCATCGGCGTCGGCCTCTACAACGGCCGCCTGATCGTCTCCAGCTCGCTGCCGACGATCGTCGAAGGGGTGCCGCTGCGGCTGCGGAACCTGAGCGTGGCGGTCAACCGCCCCAACTTCCTGTTCAACCCGACCAACTGCGGAGCGCTCGCTACCGAATCGCAGCTCAGCGGCTTCGTCCCCGGGTTGAGCGCGCTGACCGAACAGGGCGTGTCGAGCCCCTTCCAGGTGGGGGAATGCAACAAGCTTGCGTTCACCCCCAAGTTCACGGTTGCGACCGGCGCGCGCGTCTCGCGGGTCGACGGCGCGAGCCTCGAAGTCAAGGTCACGCAGGCGGCGGGCACACAGCCCGCAGGGCTGGGTCAGGCCGACATCCGCGAGGTGCTCGCCTCGCTGCCGAAGCAGCTGGCGGCGCGCATCACCACGCTGCACAAAGCCTGCCCCGCGGCGACCTTCGAAGCGGCCCCGCCGCCCGGCGGTTGCGGCAAGGAAGCGCGCGTCGGCTCGGCCACCGTCACCACGCCGGTGCTGCCGGGGCCGCTCACCGGCCCCGCCTACCTCGTCTCGCACGGCGGCGCAGCCTACCCCGACCTCGACGTGATCCTCAGCGGCGACAACGGGGTCGAGGTCGTGCTCGTCGGCCACACCCACATCTCCCGCACCGGGATCCTCAGCTCCTCCTTCGAATCGCTGCCCGACGTGCCGATCTCGAGCTTCGCGCTGAGCCTCCCCAAGAGCCTCGACTCGGTGCTGACCAACAATCGCAACGGCAGCCTCTGTGGCTCTCACCTGACGATGCCCACGACGATCGTCGCGCAGAGCGGGGCGAAGATCACGCAGAGCACGAAGATCGCCGTCAGGAACTGCCCGCGCAAGAAGCACAGGCGCCACCAGCACCGACGCAGGCGCCGGCACCGCCGAGCCAGGCACAGGCACGCGCGCTGACGCGGTGCACGGAGGCACCGCGGCCCACCGGCGTCGATCAGTCGGCTGCCCGCGCGGACGATCACAAATAAACAACTCTCGCCAATCCTCTACGCACGTGATGGGCGGTGCCGGCGGGGCGATCACAAAAACGACACGCTGTCGCCACCGTTCCATCTAAAGTCACCCCTATGGCCACCGCAAGCGCCGATATCCCACTTCGTGCCGTCGCGAGCACCAACGGCGACCCGCTGCTCGATGCGCTGCGCCGGCTGATGCGGCTGGCCGACGGGGGCGGGGATTCCGAGGCGGTCTTTCGCGCGCTCGCGCACGAGCTGTGCACGCTGGTGGAGGCCGATGAGATGCAGGTGCACCACCTTGCCGCGGAGGACGGCCGAGCGGAGATCGGCCAGCACGAGGGAGAGCCTGTGGTTGCCTACCTGTTCGGGGGGGAGGGCCGCCTCAGCTACGTCGTCCCCCGTGCCGAGCGCCCGCCCGGCGTCGCGTGGGTCGCGAGCACCGGCCAGAGCGTGCAGGCCGTCGGCGCGCGGGAGCTGGCGGCCTCGCTGCCGCGCGCGGCGGGCGCCGCCGGCGTCGGCTCGGCCCTGCTGCTGGCGCTCACCGTGCGGGGCGAGGTGGAGGCGGTCGTCGTCGCCGCCCGCCGGCGTCCCGAGGGGGGGCCCGAGCACGAGATCGCCCGCGCGGGCGCGCTGGTCGATCAGGCGGCGCACTCGCTGGCGCTGCTGCGCGCGCGCGCAGAGGCCGGCACCGACGCGGTCACCGGCGCCATGAACCACCGTGCGATGCGCCGCCGCCTGCAGGAAGAGATCGGGCGCGCCACCCGCACCGACGGCGACCTCGCCTGCCTGCTGATCGACCTCGACGACTTCAAGCAGGTCAACGACCGCCACGGGCACCCGGCGGGCGACGCGGTGCTGCGCGGCGTCACACGCGCGCTGCAGGGCGAGTTCCGCGCCTTCGACCGCGTCGCGCGCTACGGCGGCGACGAGTTCGTCGTGATCCTCCCGGCCGCCGACCTGCACAGCGCCGCGCACGCTGGCGAGCGCGCCCTGGAGCGGCTCGCCGAGGTCTCCTCATTCGACCTCGTCGCGGGCGTCTGCGCCTCGATCGGCGTCGCCCAATGGCACCCCCCGATGAGCGTCGAGCAGCTGCTGGCGGTGTGCGACGAGGCGCTGCTGCGCAGCAAGCGTGCCGGCAAGGGCCGCGTCGAGCTGGCCGCATAGACTGAGGGCCTATATGGTCGGTAACAGCTTTGACGCGCGGGGCACGCTCGTGGTGGGGGAGCGCGAGTACGAGATCTTCCGCCTCGCCGCGCTCGCGGAGCGCTTCGACGTGGTGAGCTTGCCCTTCTCGCTGAAGGTGCTGCTGGAGAACCTGCTCCGCACCGAGGGCGCCGGCACCGTGCACGCCGCCGACATCGAGGCGCTCGCCGGCTGGGACCCCGCCGCTCAACCCTCGATCGAGATCGCCTTCACACCCGCGCGCGTGCTGATGCAGGACCTCACGGGCGTCCCCGCCGTGGTGGACCTCGCGGCGATGCGCGACGCGATCGCGCAGATGGGCGGCGACCCCACCAAGATCAACCCGCTGGCGCCGGCGGAGCTGGTGATCGACCACTCCGTTCAGGTCGACGCCTTCGGCACGCGCGACGCATTTGCGATCAACGCCGCGCGCGAGTTCGAGCGCAACCAGGAGCGCTACCTCTTCCTGCGCTGGGGCCAGCAGGCGTTCGACAACTTCAAGGTCGTCCCCCCCGACACGGGGATCGTGCACCAGGTCAACCTCGAGTACCTCGCGCGCGTGGTGTTCGTCGCCGACGCGCGCGAGGATGAAGGCCCGCCCGCCCCGCCCGCCGCCTACCCCGACACGCTGGTCGGCACCGACTCGCACACGACGATGGTCAACGGGCTCGGCGTGCTCGGCTGGGGCGTCGGCGGGATCGAGGCCGAGGCGGCGATGCTCGGCCAGCCGCTGTCGATGCTGATCCCGCAGGTCGTCGGCTTCCGCCTGCACGGCGCGCTGCGCGAGGGAGCCACGGCCACCGACCTCGTGCTGACCGTCACCGAGATGCTGCGCGAGCGCGGCGTGGTGGGCAAGTTCGTCGAGTTCCACGGCGCCGGCCTCGCCGGCCTGCCGCTGGCCGACCGCGCGACGATCGGCAACATGTCGCCCGAGTTCGGCTCCACCTGCGCGATCTTCCCCATCGATGCGGAGACGCTGCGCTACCTCGTGTTCTCCGGGCGGCCCGCGGAGCAGGTCGAGCTGGTCGAGGCGTACGCGCGCGAGCAGGGGATGTGGCACGACGAGGACTCCCCCGAGCCGCGCTTCTCCGAGCAGATCGAGCTCGACCTCCGCGAGGTGGTGCCGAGCCTCGCCGGCCCCAAGCGCCCGCAGGATCGGATCTCGCTGACCGACGCCCAGCCGGCCTTCCGCCGCGCGCTGGCCGGCTACGTACCCGCGTCCAACGGCGACGACGAAGCGGTGGCGGCGACCTTCCCCGCCAGCGATCCCACCGCCTCGCAGGAGCCGTCCAACGGCGAAGGCGCGCGGGCGGCGCATGCGCAGGTCTCGGCGGCGAGCGAGGTGGGCATGCAGAAGACGGATCAGGAGGAGGGGGAGGGGGTGGCGGTCGTGCTTGCCGACGGCACGTCAACCACCCTCCGCCACGGCCACGTGGTGATCGCCGCGATCACCAGCTGCACCAACACCTCCAACCCCTCCGTGATGATTGGGGCGGGGATCCTCGCGCGCAACGCGCTCGCCAAGGGCCTGCAGCGCAAGCCGTGGGTGAAGACCTCGCTGGCGCCCGGGTCGAAGGTCGTCAGCGAATACCTCGACCGCGCGGGGCTGACCGAGCCGCTGGAGCAGCTCGGCTTCAACCTCGTCGGGTATGGCTGCACCACCTGCATCGGCAACTCCGGGCCGCTGGCCGAGGAGATCTCGAAGGTCGTGGGCGAGGAGGATCTCGCGGTCGTCTCGGTGCTCTCCGGCAATCGCAACTTCGAGGGGCGCATCAACCCCGACGTGAAGATGAACTACCTCGCCTCGCCGCCGCTGTGCGTGGCGTACGCGCTGGCTGGCACGATGGACATCGACATCGTCGCCGACCCGCTCGGCCGCGACGCCGAGGGCAACGAGGTCCACCTGCGCGACATCTGGCCCACCGAGGCGGAGATCGCGCAGACGATCGAGCAGGCGGTGCAATCGGACATGTTCCGCAAGAGCTACGCCGAGGTGTTCGCCGGCGATGAGCACTGGAACGGCCTGGAGGTTCCCGCCGGCGAGCGCTTCGCCTGGGACGAGCGCTCCACCTACGCCCGTCTGCCCCCCTACTTCGAGGGGATGCCTCCCGAGCCGGCGCCGGTCGCGGATCTGCGGGGCGCGCGCGTGCTGGCGGTGTGGGGCGACTCCGTCACCACCGATCACATCTCCCCCGCGGGCGCGATCAAGCGCGACGGCCCCGCCGGGCTCTACCTGCAGGAGCAGGGGGTCGCTCCGCGCGACTTCAACTCCTTCGGCGCCCGCCGCGGCAACCACGAGGTGATGATGCGCGGCACCTTCGCCAACATCCGCATCCGCAACCTGCTGCGGACTCTCGACGGAGCGGCGCTGCCCGAAGGCGGCGTGACCGTCCACCTTCCGGACGGCGAGCAGCTGTCGATCTACGACGCCGCGATGCGCTACCAGCAGGAGGGGATGCCGCTGGTCGTGCTCGCCGGCAAGGAGTACGGCACCGGCTCCTCGCGCGACTGGGCGGCGAAGGGCACCAAGCTGCTCGGCGTGCGGGCCGTGATCGCGCAGAGCTTTGAGCGCATCCATCGCTCCAACCTCGTGGGGATGGGCGTGCTGCCGCTGCAGTTCCCCGAGGGCGAGAGCGCGCAGTCGCTGGGCCTCACCGGCGAGGAGCGCTTTTCGATCGACGGCTTCGCGGCGGCGATGAATGAGGGCGGCGAGGCCCCGCGCGAGGTGACGGTGCGCGCCGAGCGAGAAGGCGGGCAGGCGGGGGGCCAGGCCGGCGGGGAGGCGTCGGAGCCGGTGGAGTTCCAGGCGCGCGTGCGGATCGACACGCCCCGCGAGGCCGACTACTACCGCC
>CAYNGQ010000010.1:0-1779 GCA_964396735.1 uncultured Solirubrobacteraceae bacterium
GGTGCTCGGTGAGGATGGCCGGCGGCCTGCGCATTTGCGTGGGTTGCTGGGTTTGATCCCGGCCGAGCCACATACGGAGGTCGCCGACCATGGTGGAGGATCGCAGGACTGTCGGGGTGGGGTTGGATGTGCATAAGTCGTCGGTGCGGCTGGCGGCGGTCAGCGGCGGGGAGCTGTTGGGAGAGCTGTCGCTGCCGTATGACCACGAGCGTGTCGAGCGGGAGCTGCGGTCGTGGCCAGGCGCCCGGGTTTGCTACGAGGCGGGCCCGACGGGGTTCGGGCTCTACCGGCATCTGGTCGCGGCCGAAGTCGACTGCGTGGTCGTCGCTCCGGGATTGGTGCCGAGCAAGCCGGGCGATCGGGTGAAGACCGATAAGCGCGACGCCAGGCGCCTCGCGGCTTTGCACGCTGGTGGGTTATTGACTGCGATCTTCGTGCCCTCGCCTGAGCAGGAGGCGTTGCGTGATCTCGTCCGTGCTCGGGAGGACGCGCGTTTGGATCGGATGCGCGCTCGTCACCGGCTGGGGAAGTTCATTCTGCGTCACGACCGGCGGATGCCGACCACGTGCTGGGGAGTGACACGCCGCGCGTGGCTTGCCCGCCAGGTCTTCGAGCTGCCCGGGCAGCAGCAGGCATTCGATGACTACCTATTCGCTGTGGACCAGGTCGACCGGCGCATCGAGGGGTTGGAGGCAGAGCTCTCCCGGCTCGCCCAGGACGGCCCGCACCGGGAGCTGATCGCGCGGTTGCGTTGCATCCGGGGGATCGACACGCTGACCGCGCTCGGGCTCGCGGCCGAGGTGGGTGACTTCGCACGGTTCGCTACGGCGACGCAGTTCATGAGCTTCGTCGGCCTGGTCCCCTCGGAGCGCTCCTCTGGTGAGAGCCGCCGGCAAGGGTCGATCACCAGGGCTGGCTCGGCGCATGCACGACGGCTACTGGTCGAGTCCGCGTGGCACGCCCGGCGCCGCCCAACGGTTGGCTACGAGCTGGGACGCCGCCACCGCGGCCAGGATCCCGCTGTCCTTGAGCGTGCGTGGCGCTGCCAGCAGCGTCTTCACCGTCGCTGGCAAAAGATGGCGGGCCGCGGCAAGCCCAGCCAGAAGATCGTAGTCGCGTGCGCGCGCGAGCTCGCCGGGTTCGTGTGGGCGATCGCCACCGACCAGCCAATGAAGACCACTTGAGATAACGATGCGACGAGCGTGGGGTGGCGGGCGGTCCCTCCCAGAAAGAGAACCCTCGCCACTACTATGCGGCGCCAGCCCCGGCTGGCGACCCGCGACGCTAGACCGAGGCAGCTCCCGACGGATACCAGTCATGCGGCACCAACCCGCGAATATCAGTCTGACCCACCGTCGCTGCCCCGGGACGCCCGCCACCCCACGCCCGAACCACTCAGCACCAACCCACACAGGGCCTTGACTTTTTGCTCCATATCAGTAGACGCGCTGCACGCCGGCTGGATATTGTGGGCTGATCGTGAACGTCTCCTGGACAGCCGACCCACCCGAGTCGACCGAGGCCGACACCGTCGTCTTGGGCCTGTTCGAGGGCGAGGAGCCCCGTATCGACACGGGTGGGCAGGTGCCCGATCCTCTGGGCGAACTGCTCTCGAGCGGCGAGGCGCAACGCTCGTTCAAGGCGCTCGCGCTGACCCACGCGGACGGCAAGCGCTGGCTGACGGTCGGGCTCGGCCCGCGCAAGGACTTCACGCCCGAGCGCGCACGCGTCGCGGCCGCGCTTGCCCGTGAGCGGACGCGCGAGCTCTCCACGCGGATG
>CAYNGQ010000011.1:0-1514 GCA_964396735.1 uncultured Solirubrobacteraceae bacterium
GAGGTGACGAAACGCTCGAGGCCACCCTGCTCGCGCCGCAGCGTGCCGACGACCACCGCCTCATCGGCGACAGCCGGCCCCACACTCTCCGCAGTCTCCTGCACCCCGACCGTCAACACCGGGTGCGGACTGACCTCGACCAGCACGCGATAACCCTCCTCCACCAGCGCCCGGGTCACGCGCTCGAACTGCACGGTCTCACGCAGACCGCGATACCAATACTCAGCGCCCAGCTGCGCCGTGTCCAGCACACCGCCGATCACGGTCGAATGGAACGGCACATCGCCGGAGCGTGGCGCGATCGGCGCCAGCGCCTCCACGATCTCCTCGCGAAGCTCCTCGACGTGCGCCGAATGCGAGGCGTAATCGACCGGGATCTCCTTCGCCCTGACCCGCTCGGCTTCGCACACCCCCAGGAGCTCGTCGAGCACCCCCCGCTCACCGGATACCACCACCGCGGCCGGCCCATTCACCGCCGCCAGCGAAACCCGGCCATCCCAACGCGCAAGCAACTCCGCAGCCTCCCCGGGCGGGAGCGCCAGCGACACCATCCCACCCCTGCCCGACAGCTTTGCCAGCACCCGGCTGCGCAACGCCACCACCCGCGCCGCATCCTCGAGCGACAGGCCACCCGCGACATACGCGGCGGCGATCTCGCCCTGGGAGTGGCCCACCACCGCGTCCGGCCGCACACCACACGCGCTCCACAACGCCGCCAGCGACACCATCACCGCGAACAGCGCCGGCTGCACGACATCCACACGATCCAATCCCGCCGCCGCGTCGCCACCCCTCAACACATCCGTCAGCGACCACTCCACATACCGCCCAAGCGCCTCCTCACAGGCGCTCATCCGCTCCGCGAACACCGGCGACTGCTCCAACAACTCAAGCGCCATCCCCCGCCACTGCGACCCCTGGCCGGGGAACATGAACACAACCCGGCCGCCCGCACCGCTCGCGGCGCCGCGCACGACCCCCACCGCCGGCTCCCCATCCGCAAGCGCCCGCAGGCAGGCCGACAGGCCGGCTCGATCTGCCCCCACCAGCACCGCGCGCTCCTCGAACCGCGGGCGGCCCAGCAGGGAGAGGCCGACATCGGCGACGTCCAGCTCCTTGTTCGTCGACACGAACCCGAGCAGCCGCTGCGCCTGACCGGCCAGGCCCGCGGCGCCTCTGCCCGAGATCACCCACGGCACGACGCCGGCCCGCAACACACCGCCAGCCACCCCGGCAGGAGCGCTTCCACTCACGACCCGAGCGTCGTCGCTCACCACTTCGCCGGGCGTGCGCTCGCCGGGAGCCTCCTCGCCCGCCGGGACCTCGACCAAGGGCGCTTCCTCGAGAATCACGTGCGCGTTGGTACCGCTGATCCCGAACGAGGAGACCCCGGCACGACGGGGACGCCCGTTGCGCGGCCACGGCCTCGCCTCAGTCAACAACGCCGCCTCCCCCGCCGACCAGTCAACATGCGTGGAGGGCTGATCGACGTGCAGCGTCCGCGGCAGCGTCTC
>CAYNGQ010000012.1:0-3751 GCA_964396735.1 uncultured Solirubrobacteraceae bacterium
CGCCAGGGCATCCAGGTCCACACCGGCACCCCGGTCAAAGACGTGCAGGGAACCGACAAGAGCGTGACCTTCTCCTACGGCGATCAGACAGCCGAGGTCGATTACCTCGTGATCGCCGCCGGACGCGGCGCGGACATCGACGGGCTCGGGCTCGCCGAGGCCGGCGTCGACCTGGACGAGCGCGGCCTGGTGAAGGTCGACGGCGCACTGCGCACCTCGCGCAAGGGCGTCTACGCGATCGGCGACCTCGTCGCCGGGCCGGCGCTCGCGCACAAGGCCTCCGACGAGGGCATCATCGCCGTGGAGGACTCCGCGGGGTTGACCACCCATCCACTTGCCTACATCGACATCCCCCGCGCCACCTTCTGCACACCCAACGTCGGCTCGTTCGGGCTCACCGAGGAGCAGGCCCGCGAACAGGGCTACGACGTGGTCGTCGGCAAGGTGCCCTACGGCGCCGTTGGTGGCGGCATCGTCTACGGCGACCGCACCGGCCTCATCAAGCTGGTGGGCGACTCCAAGTACGGAGAGCTGCTCGGCGGCCACATCGTCGGCAGCCGCGCCACCGAGCTGATCCAGGAGCTCGTCAACGTGCGCGCGCTGGAGGGCGGCTTCCCCGAGGTCGGGCGCATCGTCCACGGCCATCCCACCCTCTCCGAGGCCGTGATGGAGGCCGGGCGCGCCACCGACGGCTGGCTGATACACGGCTGAGCGGCACGTACGGCGCGACCGCCGGGGAGGCTTGGGCGAGCGTTAACCAGGCCCAACACACGCGGGATACGCTTTCTGCATCGTGGATGCGGCCTTCTACTTCGATCTCGTGAGCCCCCTGGCCTACCTAGCGGCCGAGCGCGTCCTGCGCGTGATTCCCGGACCGCTGGAGTGGCAGCCGGTGCTGGCACGAGAACTGCCCGGGTCAGAGTCCTTCGAGTCGTTCCGCTGCGAGGCGGAGGTGCAGGCGTTTCGCGCAGACGTCCAGCGTCGCGCGGATGAGCTGGGCCTGCAGCCAATGCACTGGCCCGAGCCATTCCCGTTCGACAGCGATTTGGCGATGCGCGTCGCCACTTATGCCAAGGGCATCGGACGGGTGGTCCCCTTCGCGCAGGCCGCCTTCCGCCAGGCGTTTGCCGCCGGGCGCTCCCTCTCGGACACTGACACCGTGCTGATCGCCGCTGCGGCTTGCGAGATGCACCCCCAGGCCGTTCTGCGCGGCGCGGAGCTGCGCTCCGTGCGCGAACAGCTCGCGGGGGCCACCAAAGAGGCAGCCCGAGCGGGCGTCAGCGATGTTCCCGCGGTAGTGACCAATCGATCGGTCGGTCGTCGTGTGCTGGTCGGGGAGCATGCGCTGGAGGAGGCGGGGATGCTGATGGTTGGTGGCACCAGCCGATGAAGGCCAACCGCGCCTACCGGCTGATCGTCAGGCGCGGCGGGTGGATGCCCGCGATGCTCGCCGACCCCGCGCGGGTCGACCACATCGAGGTGGTGGAGATCGTCAGCGGCGAGGTGGTGCTGTTCTGGGACTGCCCCCCGCAGGAGGCCGCGCGTCGCGCGCGGGCGCTGCGCGCCGACCTGGCACAGCTTCAGGACGAGGAGTTCATCGCCCACTGGGCTACCGTGGAGCACTGATGAGCCCCCTGGCCCTGGAGCACCGTTGAGTCATTCCCTGCCAGACCCCGCCACGGCGCGCGAGTGGCTGGCGACGATGACGTTGATCCGCCGTTTCGAGGAGCGTGCGGGCGAGATGTATGCGCGCGCGAAAGTCGGCGGCTTCCTGCATCTCTCGATCGGCGAGGAGGCCACGATCGTAGGCGCCGCGCGGGCGCTGCGCGCGAGCGACTACCTGATCTCGACCTACCGCTCGCACGGCCATGCGCTCGTCCGCGGGACGCCGCCCCGGAACGTGATGGCGGAGCTGTTCGGGAGGCGCGACGGCTGCTCCGGCGGACGGGGTGGCTCGATGCACATGTTCGATCTCGAGCGCCGCTTCATGGGCGGCTATGGGATCGTCGGCGGCAATCTGCCGATCGCGGCGGGCATCGCACTGGCAAGCGACTACCGGGGCGAGGACGATGTCACGCTCTGCACGTTCGGCGACGGCGCCTCCAACCAAGGCACCTTCGGCGAGACGCTCAACCTCGCCGCGCTGTGGCGCCTGCCGGTGGTGTTCATGGTCACCAACAACCAGTTCGGGATGGGCACCGCTTTGGGGCGCCACTCCGCCGTCACCGACCTGCAGCGCAAGGGCGAGAGCCTGGGCGTGCCCGGGATGCGCTGTGACGGGATGGACGTGCTCGACACCCACGCGGTGATCGCCGAGGCGCTGCGCCAGGTGCGCGAGGAGCGCCGGCCGGTGCTCGTCGAGGCCGTCACCTACCGCTTCCGCGGCCACTCGATGGCCGACCCCGAGGAGTACCGCTCCAAGGAGGAGGTTGCGGGCTGGCGCGAGCGCGACCCGATCCCCACTTTCGGCGACCTCTTGGAGCGCGAAGGGATCCTCGACGCTGACGCGCGTGCCGAAATCGATGCGCAGGCGCTCGCCCAGGTGGACGAGGCCGTCGCCTTCGCCGAGAGCTCGCCGTTCCCCTCGCCGGAGTCGCTGTACGACGACGTGTACGTGCTCGGCAACCAGGTGCACGGCTGGTACTCGGTGCGGACCTCGCAACCGCAGGACGGGGATGGCACGCCGCAGGCAGCCGAGCAGGCCAGCACGGGTGAGATCCCACAGCAGATCACGAGCGCCCTGCGGGCGGGCGAGGACGCCCTCTGATGGCAGAGCTGCGCTACCGCGAGGCGCTGAACGCCGCTCTGCGCGAGGAGCTCGCCCGCGACGAGCGCGTGATCCTGATGGGCGAGGACATCGGTGTGTTCGGCGGCGCCTTCAAGGTCACCGCCGGCCTGCTGGCGGAGTTTGGGGAGCGGCGCGTGCGCGACACACCGATCTCCGAGAACACGATCGTCGGCATGGGAGTGGGCGCGGCGATGGTGGGACTGCGCCCCGTGGTGGAGCTGATGACGATCAACTTCGCGCTGCTGGCGTTCGACCAGATCGTCAACCACGCCGCCCACATCCACTACATGTTCGGCGGGCAGGCCCGCGTGCCGCTGGTGGTGCGCATGCCCCAGGGTGCAGGCCATCAGCTGGGCCCTACGCACTCGCACTGCCTGGAGGCCTTCTTCATGCACGTGCCCGGGCTGCTGGTCGCGGTCCCCTCCACTGCGGCCGATGCCAAGGGTCTGCTGAAGGCTGCGATCCGCGACGAGAACCCCGTGGTTTTCATCGAGCACGAGTCCCTCTACGGCCAGCGCGGGGAGGTGCCCGACGACCCGGACCACGTGCAGGGCTTCGGCCAGGCGGCGGTGCGCCGCGAAGGCGCCGACGTGACGATCGTCGGCATCTCGCGAATGGCGATCACCGCCGAGCGCGCCGCGCAGACGCTCGCGCGGGAGCACGGCGTGCAGGCCGAGGTGATCGACCCCCGCACCCTGCGCCCGCTCGACCTCGACACCGTGCTGCGCTCGGTCGCCAAGACCAACCGCTGCGTGGTCGTCGAGGAGGGCTGGCCCCACGGCGGCGTGGGCGCCAACCTCGGCACGTTGATCGCCGAGCAGGCCTTCGACGACCTCGACGCCCCCGTGCGGCGCGTCACCGGAGCGGACGTGCCGATGCCCTACTCCAAGCCGCTGGAGGAGATCGCCTTCCCGCACGAGGCACAGGTGGTGCATGCCGTGCTGGAGGTGCTCGGACAGGCGC
>CAYNGQ010000013.1:0-8333 GCA_964396735.1 uncultured Solirubrobacteraceae bacterium
CCTCTGTTTGGCTTGCCGCGCTCTGACTCGTCTTCTCGCCCAACTCTCGCGCGATCGCCAGGAGACGCTCGGCATCCTGGAGGTCGCCGTCCTGCAGGCGGCTGCCGGCGATGGCCGCCGCCAGGCGCGGGTCGGACGCGACAACCTCCGGCGGCAGCTGCGCCATCGGGCCGCGCATTGCTGCCGAGCCGCCGTGCAGGAACAGCTCCAGCCAATGCTCGGCGATCAGGCCACCGGCCTGTTGCCAGTCTTCGCCCGCGAGCGCGTGGCGGATGGCGAGCATCGCCTGCCCCTGCTCCGCATACCAGCGCGCCGCGCGGCGGTGCAAGGAGGGGATCTCCCGCGGGTGGGCGTGGTGCAGATGGGCGCGCAGCAGCTCCGCGAACAGCGGGTGGTAGCGATACCAGTGGCCATCGGCCGCGGTCGGCTGCACCGGGGCGCCGAGGCGCTCGAGCTCCATGAGCGGCAGCGTGCCACCCTCGCGCCCGGTGAGCGCGTCCGCCAGCTCGGGGCTGAGCTCGTCGACCAGGCAGGTGCGCAGCATGAACTCACGGCTGTCCTCCGGCAGGCGGGCGAGCACCTCGGCGATCAGATAGTCCGCCACGGCCCTGTCGGTTCCCGCGAACTCGGCCAGGAACCGTCCCGGCTCGGAGTGTCCGCGCAACGACAGCGCCGCCAACCGCATCGCGGCGGGCCAGCCCTCGGTGCGTGCCCACAGCGAGTCGATCTCCGCGTCGGAGAGCGCCAGCTCCAGGCGCTCGCACAACTCGACGGTCTCCTCGCGGTTGAACGCCAGCTCGGCGATCCGAAGCTCGGTGAGCGCGCCGCCGGCACGCAGGCGCTCGATCGGCAGCGGCGGATCGGCGCGGCCGGCAAGCACGATGTGCAGCTGTTCGGGAGCGTGGCGAACGAGGAAGTCGATCGCGGCGGCTGCCGGCGGGCTGGTGAGCTCATGAACCTCATCGAGCACCAGCACGAGCGGGGAGCGCAGCTCGGCCAAGCCGTTGACCAGCAGCGCGAGGAAGCGCTCGGTGCCGGCTCCCGCAGGAGCGACGAGGTTATCGAGCGTGCCTCTGGGCTCGAGCACCCCCGAGCCGCGCAACGCGCTCATGAGGTTGGCGAGCAGCCGGTTGGCGGCATTGTCCTCGCCGTCGAGGGACAGCCAGCAGGTGGGGCCGGGCAGCTCGTGCGCGGCGATCCACGCGGAGAGCAGCACGGTCTTGCCGGCGCCGGCCGGCGCCGAGAGCAGCACGATGCCCTGCTGGAGGCCCTCGTCGAGGGTCTCGTACAGCCGCTCGCGCTCGATCAGGTGGCGCGCGGGCGGCGGGATCAGCAGCTTGGTGGCTACCGTCGGGATCGGCGCGGCTCTGAGCGGGGATCGCGTCCGGCGCGCGGTCCCCGGTGGTTGATCCGGGTCAGAGGACGGGGTTGACATCAAGCTGGACCTCCTCATGCGAGTGGCCGATCTCGGTGCGCACGGCTCCATCCGGCGGCGAGGTTCGCTGAGAGACTTTTGCAGCTCGCTCGAGACACCCGATCCGTGAAGCGCCGCAGTTTAAGACAGTATAAACGTGCATATCGAAACTGGCATTCTGCCCTAGTTGTCAGCCTGGTTCCGGGTATATGAAACTACTGCTGGAGAGACGGATCGATCGCCACAAGCGGCGCGAGGAGCACACCGCGCGTAGGGGAGCGCGGATCGACCGCCGTCTCCTGCGCGAGAGTCGCGCCGCGCGCTCGCAACTGTGGCTGGCGGCTGGGCTTGGCGTGGCGATGGCCGCCACCGTGGTCGCACAGGCGGCGCTGCTGGCACACGTGATCGCGAGTGCGGCGATGCATCACACGGCGCTCGCGCTGGCCGCAACGGGGATGCCGGCCACGGGCCGGCATCCCCCGGCTTCGGTCACCGGCTCGCTGGTGGCGCTCGCCGCCGTGGTTGTGGCGCGGGCGCTGCTCGCCGGCGCGTTTGAGGCCTCAGGGCGGATCGGCGCGACGCGGGTGATGTCGGAGCTGCGCGGGCGCCTGGCCGAGCAGCTGCTCGTCCGCTCCCCGGTCAGCCGCGTCGAGGACCGCACCGGCGAGCTCGCCGCGGCCGCCGTGCAGGGGGTGGATGCGCTGGAGGCCTACTTCGCCGGCTATCTGCCGCAGCTCGTGCTGGCCGCGGCCGTGCCCGCGGCGATCCTGCTGTGGGTGGTGCCGGTGGACGCAATCGCTGCCGGGGTGCTGGCGCTGACGATCCCGCTGCTGATCGTGTTCATGATCCTCGTCGGCGGCGGCGCACGCGCCCGTGCGCGCTCGCGCTGGCGCGCGCTCGCACTGCTGAGCGGCCACTTCCTCGATGTGGTGCGTGGCCTTGCGACGCTGCGCGCATTTCGCCGCGAGGCCGCGCAGGCTGAGACGATCGAGCGCGTCAGCGAGCGCTACCGCGTGGAGACGATGGGGACGCTGCGGGTCGCGTTCCTCTCCGCGCTGGTGTTGGAGCTGTGCGCGATGATCGGCACCGCGCTGGTGGCGGTGACGATCGGTCTGCAGCTCGATGGCGGCCACCTCAGCCTGCAGGCCGGCCTCACCGTGCTGCTGCTGGCGCCCGAGCTGTACGGGCCAGTGCGCGCGGTCGGCCAGCAGTTTCACGCCAGCACCGACGGGATGGCGGCGGCGGAGCGGATCTTCGCGGTGCTGGACGCGCCGCCGGCGCTCGCGGCCCCCTCGAGCGGCGGTGGCGGTGTGCCCGATCCGGCGCTCGAGCCGCTGCGTTTCGAGGCGGTGTCGTTCGCCTACCCCGATCGCTCCGCGCTGGTGCTGAACGGGTTGGAGTTGGAGCTCGAGCCCGGCCGCGCCACGGCGCTGGTGGGCCCCAGCGGCGTGGGCAAGAGCACGGTGGCGGCGCTCGCCCTGCGCCTGGCCGACCCGACCGCGGGGCGCGTCAGCTGCGGCGGGCGCGACCTGCGTGAGATCGCGCCGGAGGCGTGGCGCGAGCGCGTCGCCTGGGTGCCGCAGCGCACGCGCCTGTTTGCGGGCACGATTGCGCAGAACATCGCGCTCGCCGTCCCCGACGCCGCGCGCGAGCGGATCTCCGCGGCGGCGCACGCCGCGGGGCTGGAGGAGCTCCTCGGAGAGCTGGCCGACGGCTTGGAGACCCGTGTCGGCGAGGGCGGCCGTGGCCTCTCCGCCGGTCAGGCCCAGCGGGTTGGGTTGGCGCGCGCGTTCCTGCGCGACGCCTCGCTCGTCGTGCTGGACGAGCCGACCGCCCACCTCGATGCCGACACCGCCGCCGCGGTGGGCGACGCGATCGCGCGACTCGCCGAGGGCCGCACCACGCTGCTGATTGCCCACGATGCCCGGCTGGCGGCAGGCGCCGAGCGCACCGTGACGCTCGAGCATGGCCGCGCACGGGCCGCTCCCCTGGAGGCGATCGCGTGACCGGCCGCTACGCCAGCCTGGCGGCCGTGGCGCGTGCCGGGCGCAGCGAGCGGCGCCGGCTGGGGCTGGCGATCGTGTTGGGCTTCGGCGCGGTGGTCGCCTCGGGCGGCCTGCTGGCCACCTCCGGCTACCTGATCTCGCGCGCCGCCCAGCGCCCGCCGGTGCTTGCGTTGAGCGTGGCGATCGTGTGCGTGCGCGCGTTCGCGATCTCCCGCGCGCTGCTGCGCTACAGCGAGCGGCTGGCCTCGCACGACGCCGCGCTGCGGCTGCTGGGGCGGGTGCGTGCCAACTTCTACCGGCGTCTTGCGCCGCTCGTGCCGGGCGACCTCGGCGGCCGATCGGGGATCGGCCAGCGTGGCGGCGATCTGCTGTCGCGGTTTGTGGGGGACGTGGATGCGCTGCAGGATCTCTACCTGCGCGCGCTGGTGCCGCCGGTGGTGGCGGCGCTGACGATCTGCGCCGCCTCGCTGACCGCCTGGGCGATCCTGCCGGCGGCCGGCCCGGTTGTGTTCGTGTGTCTGCTGCTGGCCGCCACGGTGGTGCCGGCGCTTGTGGCGCTACTCGCCTCGGCCGCGGGCCAGCGTCAGGCGCCGGCGCGTGCGGTGTTGACGGCGGAGCTGGTGGAGACGATCGAAGGCGCGGCCGAGCTCGCGGTGGCGGGGCGTGCGCGGGAGCGAATCGCGCGGCTGCATGCCGCCGACGGACGCCTGGCAATGCTCGCCCGTCGCGATGGGATCGCGGCGGGCGCCGCGACGGCGCTCGGGTCGGCGGTGGCTGGGGGGAGCGTGGTGGCGGTGCTGCTGGTGGCGATCCCCGCGGTGCACGGCGGCGCGCTCGCGGGGGTGCTGCTGGCGGCGATCGCGCTGCTGGTGCTCGCGGCGTTCGAAGGGCTTGCGCCGCTGCCGCTGGCGGCGCGGCGCCTGCGCGCCTGCGCGGAGGCGGCCGGCCGCCTGGAGGAGTTGTGCGCGCGCGAACCCTCGGTGCGCGATCCGGCGCACCCGCGAGCGCTGCCCGGCGAGGGCGAGCTGGTGGTGGAGGACCTCAGCGCGCGCTACGCACCCGCGGAGCCGTGGGTGCTGGAACACGTGAGCCTGCGCCTGGCGCCGGGGTGCCGGGTGGCGCTGATGGGCCCGAGCGGCGCCGGCAAGAGCACGCTCGCGCAACTGCTGGTGCGCTTCCGCGATCCCGACGCCGGCAGCGTGCGAATCGGCGGCGTCGATCTACGCGAGCTCGCCCAGGACGACGTTCGCCGCGCGGTGACGATCGCCGCGCAGGATGCCCACCTGTTCAACACCACGCTGCGCGAGAACGTGCTGCTCGCGCGGCGCGAGGCAAGCGAGGAGGAGTTGTGGGAGGCATTCGAGGCAGCTGGCGCGGCGGCGTGGGTGCGCACCCTGCCCGACGGCCTCGACACGCTCGTCGGCGAGAATGGCGGCGCGCTCTCGGGCGGCCAGCGCCAGCGGATCGCGCTCGCGCGGGCGCTGCTCAGCGACGCGCGCTTCCTCGTGCTGGACGAGCCCACGGCCCACCTCGATGCCGCCACGGCGGAGTCGGTGATGCGCGCGCTCACCGCCGCCGCGGGCGAGCGCGGGGTGCTCGTGATCACCCACAGCGAGCTTGGCGTCGAGCTGTTCGACGAAGTGCTTGAGTTGCGTGGAGGTGAGCTGCGCCGGGTGGCTGGGCAGGGAGGCCCAGCCCTCACAGGCTCGGACTCACACTGACCCGCGCGGATGATCCCAAAACGGCTCCCTTTGCTATACTTCAAAAAGTAAAGTAATGGCGCCGTGTACGCTTGCCTCTGGTAAGCGCGCGAAAGGATAGGCATGGCGGACATCGAGAACACGATCATCATCGGCAGTGGCCCCGCCGGGTATACCGCCGCGCTGTACACCGCGCGCGCCAACCTCGCGCCGCTGGTGATCGAGGGGTTTGCGTGGGGCGGGCTGTTGCAGCAGACGACCGACGTCGAGAACTACCCCGGCTTTCCCGAGGGGATGATGGGGCCGGAGCTGATGGGCAAGATGCGCGCGCAGGCCGAGCGCTTCGGCGCGCGGCTGGAGACCGATCAGGCCGAGCGCGTGCTGCTGGCGAGCGAGCCCGGGGGGGTGCACAGCGTGTGGGTGGGTGACACCGAGCACCGCGCGCGCACCGTGATCCTCGCGATGGGCGCCGTGCACAAGCGGCTCGGGGTGCCCGGCGAGCAGGAGCTGGGCGGTCGGGGCGTGAGCTACTGCGCCACCTGCGACGCGGCCTTCTTCAAGGATGCGCCGACGATGATCGTCGGCGGGGGGGACTCGGCGATGGAGGAGGCGATCTTCCTCTCGAAGTTTGCCTCCAAGGTCGCCGTCGTGCACCGCCGTCCCGAGTGGCGCGCCTCGAAGATCATGTTGGAGCGCGCTCGCGCGCAGGAGAACATCGAGTTCCTCACGCCCTACACGATCAAGGAGTTCCTCCCCGGCGAGAGCGGCGCGCTCGACCGCGCCGTGCTGTTTGACGTCGGCAGCGGTGAGGAGCGCGAGCTTGAGATCTCGGGCGCGTTCATCGCGATCGGGCATGAGCCCCAGTCAGAGCTGGTGCGCGGGCAGGTGGAGGTGGACGAGAACGGGTATGTGGTCACCGCTGGCCGCTCCACCCTCACCAACCGCCCGGGCGTGTTCGCCGCGGGTGATCTGGTCGACCACACCTATCGCCAGGCTGTCACCGCCGCCGGGTCGGGCTGCCAGGCGGCGCTGGACGCCGAGTGGTATCTGCGCGACACCCCGGAGGTGCCCACGCCGGAGGGGATGCCGATCGGGGATCTTGCCGAAGAGCAGTGGGCGTCGCCTGCCGCCGTGCAGACGGCCGGTGGGGGCGAGTAGGGCTGCTGCATCTCGCCGGCGATCAGGCGTTGGCGCCTTTAGGGGAGTGAGGTGTAGATGTCTTTAAAAACTGCCCCAACCACTTTACAAAATGAAGGGTTGGGGCCCAAAAACGAAACATTCATCAGCCCCTACCACTTCAGAAAATGAAGGGTTTGGGTCCCAAAACAAAACATCCAACTGCTCCGCCCACGTCAAAAGTAAAGGGTCAGCGGTGCACCAGGCGGCGCAGCGCCGGTGCCATGCGATAGCGCTCCTCGCGGTACTCCTCCCACAGCGCGTCCAGCACCGCCACCACATGCTCCCGACCGATCGCGTCGGCCCACGCGAAGGGGCCGCGGGGGTAGCTCATGCCGAGCGTCATCCCGGCGTCGATGTCCTGCGCACTGCCGACCCCTTCCCCCAGCGCGAAGGCGCACTCGTTGATCACCTGGCAGACGATCCGGGGGAGCACTCCGACGGCGGAAGGCTGCACACGCGCGGTGTGCAGGCCGAGTCCCGCGAACGCCCGCTCGCCGGCCTCGCCGGTGACCTCGACAAGCGTGAGGGATGCCTGTGCCGTGGCGTCTTGCGCCTCGCTGCGCGCAGGGGAGGGGAGCGCGTAGAAGGGCTCGCCCGCAACGGTGCCGCCCAGCCCCTCGACCACAATCTCCGGCCCGGTGGCCCCGGGCGCGAGCTTGCGCAGCGCGTCGGCGACGGGGCCGCTGCCCCGCACCAGGGCGTCGCCGTCGCGCGGGGGCGGCTCGGGGTCCGGAGGGCGGTGGGAGTCGCCGAAGTAGTCGTAGTAGCCGCGCCCGCTCTTGCGCCCGTGTAGCCCGGCGGCGACGCGCTGGGCCTGGATCGGGGAGGGCCGCCAGCGGGGCTCGCCGAAGGAGAGCTCGTAAAAGGAGCGGGCCACGTCGAAGCCGGTGTCGACCCCCACGAGGTCGGAGAGCTCGAAGGGCCCCATGCGAAAGCCGCCGCCGAGGCGCACGATGCGATCGATCGTCTCGATGTCGGCGATCTGCTCGCCAAGCAGCCGCAGAGCCTCCAGCCCGAAGGGGCGGTTGCAGCGGTTGACGAGGAACCCGGGACCGTCGGTGGCGCGGATCACGGTCTTGCCCATCGCGCGGCCCGTCGCGTCGGCCAACGCCAGCGCGCTCTCGCTGGAGCGCAGACCGGCGATCACCTCGACGAGCGCCATCAGCGGGGCGGGGTTGAAGAAGTGCATCCCCACGACCCGCCCGGGGTTGGTGGCGCCGGCGGCGATTCCGGTAACGGGCAGCGAGGAGGTGTTGGTAGCGAGCACGCACTCGTCGCTGACGATCTCCGACAGCCGCCCGTAGAGCTCGCGCTTGAGCTCGGGGAGCTCCGGCGCGGCCTCGATTACCAGCTCGCACGGGGCCAGCGCCTCGATGTCCGCGACGACCTCCAGCCGCTCGGCGGCTGCCTGCGCCTGCGCGGCGGTGATCCGTCCCTTGGCGGCTTCCTTCTCCAGGCCCCCGCGCGCCTTCTCGGCCCCCCGCTGGAGTGCCTCAGGAATCGGGTCGTGCAGCAGCGTGCGCGCACCGGCGCGGCAGGCGAGCTGGGCGATGCCGGCCCCCATCGTGCCGGCGCCCAGTACGCCAATGACCTGCGCTGGGGATGCCTCTGCGTTCATTTGCGATCGTCCGCGCGGGTTGCTTGGGCGCCAAGGGGGTGGGCGCCGGGCGTCGTGCCCGGCGGCGGCGGTGTGTGTGGCATCACGAGGGCACCAGCGCGTTGATCCCGGTGAGCGCGCGGCCGATGATCAGTTTCTGGATCTGCGATGTCCCCTCATACAGCGTCGTGACGCGCACGTCGCGGAAATAGCGCTCGACGGGGTGGTCGTCCACGTAACCCGCGCCGCCGTGCACTTGGATCGCGGTGTTGGAGCACTCCACGGCGGCCTCGGTGGCGTGCAGCTTGGCGATCGAGGTCTCGGTCGTGTTGGGGCGTCCCTTGTCCTTGAGGAACCCGGCTCGCCACACCAGCATCCGCGAGGCGTCCGTCTTGACTGCCATGTCGGCGATCATCGCCTGCACGAGCTGGAAGCTT
>CAYNGQ010000014.1:0-1590 GCA_964396735.1 uncultured Solirubrobacteraceae bacterium
CCGGAGCTCGATCCGCTCGACATCGGGTGCTCGCTCGCCGGTCGTGCGGAGCTCGAGGATCGCGCAGTCATCTTGGGGGAGGACCGGGAGCGGCTGTTGGAGGGTCTTGCCGCGGTGGCCGCGGGGGATGTCGCGGCCGGAGTCGTGCGAGGCCGGACGGTCGAGGGCAAGCTGGCGTTCCTCTTCACGGGCCAGGGTGCTCAGCGGGTGGGCATGGGACGGGAGCTGTACGGCGCGTTCCCGGCGTTTCGTGCTGCGTTCGACGATGCATGCGAGTACTTGGACGAGCAGTTGGGATGCTCCCTGCGGGAGGTGGTGTTCGGCGCGGACGCGCCGCCGGCGGAGGGGTCCCCTGGAGCTGGTGTCCCCGCGGCGTCCGGTGCCGCGGAGCCGCGCGGAGGCGTGGCCGGCGGGGATCGGCTGGATGACACGCGGTATGCGCAGCCGGGACTGTTCGCATTGGAGGTCGCGCTGTTCCGGCTCCTGGAGTCGTGGGGTGTGCACCCCGATTTCTTGATTGGGCATTCGATTGGGGAGCTTGCGGCGGCTCACCTGGCGGGGGTCTTCTCGCTCGAGGACGCCTGCCGGCTGGTGGCGGCGCGCGGTCGCCTGATGGGTGAGCTACCAGCGGGCGGCGCGATGGTCGCGGTGGGTGCCTCCGAGGATGAGGTGCTCGGCTCGCTCGACGGCTTCGGCGGCGGCGATGCCCAGCTGGCGGTGGCAGCGGTGAATGCGCCGGGCTCGGTCGTGATCTCCGGCGAAGAGGACGCGGTGGGCAAGCTGATGGGGGTGTGGGAGGAGCGGGGCGCCAGGACCAAGCGGCTGCGGGTCAGCCACGCGTTTCACTCGCCGCTGATGGAGGGGATGCTCGAGGAGTTCGAGCGAGTCGCCGAGAGCGTCGCGTTCAGTGAGCCGCGGATCCCGGTGATCTCGAACACGTCGGGTGGCCTTGCCGGCAGCGGAGAGCTGTGCTCCCCGCGCTACTGGGTGCGCCATGTGCGTGAGCCGGTGCGTTTCGCCGACGGTATCGAGCGGTTGGCCGGCGAAGGTGTGCGCAGCTTCCTCGAGCTCGGGCCGGACGGAGTGCTCAGCGCAATGGTGCGAGAGTGCCTGGATCGCGGCCAGGCTGGCGCTCGGCACGAGGCTGGTCCGCAGGCCGCGCAGGCTGGGGAGGGCGCCGGCGGCAAGGTGGAGGGGGTCGGGGTGGTGGCGGTGCCGGTGCTGCGAGGGGAGCGTGGCGAGGCACACGCGCTGCTGGCCGGCTTGGGAGAGCTGTGGGTGCGTGGCGTGGATGTGGACTGGGGACGCGTCTTCGAGGGTTCGGGCGCTGCGCGCGTGCGGCTGCCTGCATACGCGTTCCGGCGCAAGCGCTACTGGCTCACGAGCGGAGCGCTGCCCGCGGGGGCCGGCGAGGCCAGCGGGCAGGCGTCCGTCGAGCACCCGCTGCTCAGCGCCGCGGTCGCGCTGGCCGAGAGCGATCGCTGGCTGCTCACCGGCAGCATCTCCGTGCGGCGACAGCCCTGGCTCGCCGACCACGTGCTCGCGGGCATGCTGGTGGTGCCGGGCACCACGTTTGTGGAGATCGCGCTG
>CAYNGQ010000015.1:0-12591 GCA_964396735.1 uncultured Solirubrobacteraceae bacterium
GGCCGCCCGCGCCGCGCGGCGGTCTCGTCGTTCGGGATCAGCGGCACCAACGCGCACGTGATCCTCGAGGAGCCGCCGGCTGACCCGGCGCCCAAGCCCGCTGCGACCGGACCCGCCGTGGGCGACGCCGACACCGTGACCACCGATCCGGCTGCCGGCGTGGCGTCCGGCTCGGCGGCCGAGACCGCGCCAAGCGCTGCCCCCGACGCGCTGCCGTGGGTGCTCGCGGGCCGCGGCCGCGGCGCCCTGGAGGCGCAGGCCGCGCGGTTGCGTCAATTCCTGGCGGGGCGCCCGGAGCTCGGCGCCGCCGACGTCGCGCTGTCGCTGGCGAGCCGTCCGGCGCTGGAGGAGCGCGCAGTGGTGGTTGGGAACCGTGAGCAGTTGCTGGGGGGTCTGGCGGCGCTCGCCGACGGCCGCTCGGCGGGGGCGTCGCGCGGCGCCGCGACGGAGGGACGGCTGGCGATCATGTTCACCGGCCAGGGCGCCCAGCGAATTGGTATGGGTCGCGATTTGCACAGGACATTCCCGACCTTCAGGGCGGCGTTCGACGAGGTGTGCGGCCATATGGAAGAGCACCTGGAGCGCCCCCTGCAGGCGACGGTGTTCGGCGAGGAGGAGCTG
Organism: uncultured Solirubrobacteraceae bacterium; assembly: GCA_964396735.1. GTDB lineage: Bacteria > Actinomycetota > Thermoleophilia > Solirubrobacterales > Solirubrobacteraceae > Palsa-744. The sequence continues at coordinate 622 of CAYNGQ010000015.1, forward strand.
GCTGATCGGACGGCGAGCGGCGCGGCGGGCGAGGACACGAGCGGTAACGCGCTGGACGGCACGGCGCTGGCGCAGCCGGCGCTGTTCGCGCTGGAGGTGGCGCTGTACCGCCTGGTCGAGGCGTGGGGCGTGCGCCCCGACTTCCTGATCGGCCACTCGGTGGGGGAGTTGGCGGCGGCACACGTCGCGGGCGTCTTCTCGCTGGAGGATGCCTGCCGCCTGGTGGCCGCCCGCGGACGGCTGATGGGCGCGCTGCCGCAAGGCGGCGCGATGGTGGCGATCGCGGCGCCCGAAGCGGAGGTGCTGGAGTCGTTCGCCGCCCTCAACGGTCGGGAGCACACGGTGGCGCTGGCGGCGGTGAACGCGCCCCGCTCGGTGGTCGTCTCCGGCGACGAGCAGGCGGTGCTGGAGCTCGCGCAACTGTGGGAGGAGCGGGGCGCGAGGACGAAGCGGCTGCGGGTGAGCCACGCCTTTCACTCGCCGCGGATGGGGGAGGGGATGCTGGGGGAGTTCGGGCAGGTGGCGGCGACGGTCGCGTTCGCCGAGCCGCGGATTCCGGTGGTGTCGAATCTCTCCGGTGGAGTGGGGGCGAAAGAGGAGCTGTGCACTCCCGAGTACTGGGTGCGCCACGTGCGCGAGCCGGTGAGGTTCGGCGAGGGCGTGCGCCGGCTGTGGGAGGAGGGCGTGAGGAGCTTCCTGGAGCTGGGTCCGGACGGGGTGCTGAGCGCGATCGTTGGCGAGTGCCTGGACGGCGATGGCAGTGACGCCGGCCTGGCGACCAATGGCGCCGGCAAGGGCGAGGTTGGCGCTGGCGAGATACCACCGGCCGCCAATGCTGTGGTGGGTTCCCCGGTGGCGGCAGTGCCGCTATTGCGGGCCGGCCAGGGGGAGGCCCACTCGCTGCTGAGCGGCCTCGGCGAGGTGTGGGTGCACGGCGCGAACGTGGCGTGGGACCGGGTGCTCGACGGACGGGGCGCCCAGCGGGTGCCGCTGCCGCCGTACGCGTTCCGCCGCGAGCGCTTCTGGCTGGCGCCCGGCGGCGGAGCCGGCGATGTGGCCGCCGCAGGGTTGGGCGCGGCCGAGCACCCGCTGCTCGGCGCCGCGATCGGCATGGCGGCGGGCGACGGCTGCCTCTTCACCGGCCGTCTCTCGCTGGAGACGCACCCGTGGCTGGCCGACCACGCGGTGCTCGGCGCAGCGGTGCTGCCGGGCGCGGCGCTGGTGGAGCTGGCGTTGCACGCGGGCGCGCAGGTCGGCTGCGAGACGCTGCGCGAGCTGGTGCTGGAGGCGCCTCTGGTTGTAGGCGAGGGCGAGCGCGTGCAGCTGCAGCTCACGGTGGGCGAGCCGGACGACGCGGTGCCGCCCACTCGGCCGGTGGCGATCTACGCGCGCATCGCGGGCGACGTCGAGGAGGAGCTGTCGGGGGCGTGGACGCGCCACGCGAGCGGAGTGCTGGCCGCCGCTGGTGGGAGCACGGGAGAGGGCGCGGATGCGCCGGTCACCAACTTCGATCCGCTGACCACCGGCGCCGACGAGCGGGCCGCCCAGGCATGGCCTCCGGCCGGCGCGGAGCCGGTGGCGCTCGACGACATATACGAGCGCCTGGCGGCGGCGGGCCTCGAATACGGTCCGGCGTTCCAGGGCCTGCGCGGCATGTGGCGGCGAGGAGAGGAGCTGTTCGCCGAGCTGGAGCTGGACGACGAGGCGCAGACGGCGCAGTACGGCCTGCACCCGGCACTGCTCGACGGGGCGCTGCACCCGGCGGCGGTGGCGGCGTTGCTCGACGCTGACGAGGAGAGCACCTCCGGGGAGAGCACCTCCGAGGAGAGCGCATCCGACGGGAGTGCAGCCGGCGAGAACGTGCCTGGACAGGGCGCGCCCGGGCCAAGCCTGCCGTTCGCGTGGAGCGGGGTGAGGCTGTACGCGACGGGCGCCTCGCGGCTGCGCGTGAGCCTGTCGCGCCAGGGCCCCGACAGGCTCGCGCTGGGCATCGCCGACGGCGACGGCGCGCCGGTCGCAGCGGTGGAGTCGCTGACGGTGCGCCCGCTTTCGCCCGAGCAGTTCACGAGCACGCGGGACGGCGGCAGTGACTCCCTGTACTGCGTGCAGTGGAAGGCGATCGACGCGACCGAAGGAGGCGCGAGGGCGCCGGTGACGGTGCAGGTCGATTGCGCCCAGGAGGACGACCCCGACGACCTCGCCACCGCCGTGCGCACGATCGCAAACCGCGTGTTGGAGCAGATCCAGAGCCGGCTGGCCGACGAGTCCAAGCAGGGCGAGCGCCTGGCGTTCGTCACCCGCGGGGCGGTGGCGGCGATCGATGGCGAGGAGCTGCCCGGCCTGGCGCAGGCGTCGGTGATCGGACTGGTGCGCACCGCGCAGACGGAGAACCCGGGCCGCTTCATGTTGATCGACGTGGATAGCGAGGAGTCCTCCCAAGCGGCGTTGGCCACGGCGCTGACGCTTGAGGAGCCGCAGGTGGCGGTGCGCGGAGGCCGCATCTTCGTTCCCAGGCTGGCGCAGATGACTCCTGTTCGCACGCCCAAACCAAGTGCGGAGGCCGACGCGCCGTGGCCCGGCGGTGACGTTCCAGCGCGAGCGATGGCGCGACCGGAGCAGGCCATCATCCCCTGGGACCCCGAGCGCACCGTGCTGATCACGGGCGGGGCGGGCGCGCTCGGCGCGCTGGTGGCGCGACACCTGGTGGAGGCGCACGGCGTCAAGAGCCTGGTGTTGGCGAGCCGGCGCGGAGCGAAGGCGCAGGGCGCGAAGGAGCTGGTCGCCGACTTGCAAGAGCGGGGCGCCGAGGTGAGCGTGGTCGCATGCGACGTGAGCGACCGCGCGCAGGTGCAGGCGGCGCTGGATGCCGTGCCCGCGACACACCCGCTGGGCGCGGTGGTGCACGCGGCGGGCGTGCTGGACGACGGCGTACTGGGCGCGCTGACACCGGAGCGGCTGGAGGGAGTGCTGGCGCCGAAGGTGGATGGGGCGCTCCATCTGCACGAGCTGACCGCGCAGATGGACCTCGACGCGTTCGTGCTGTTCTCCTCGTTCTCGTCGATCGGGGGCGGCGCCGGCCAGGGCAACTACGCCGCCGCAAACGCGTTTCTGGACGGGCTGGCGGCGGCGCGCCGCGCTCAGGGGCTCCCGGGGATGTCGCTGGCGTGGGGGTTGTGGGAGCAGGCCGACGGGTTGACGAGCGAGCTGGGCGACGTGGACAAGGCGCGGATCGCGCGCGCCGGCATCAGGGCATTGAATGCGGCGGAGGGCCTCGACCTGCTGGATGCGGCCGCGCGCGAGGGCGACCACGCGCTGCTGGCGCCGGTGGGTCTCGACCGGGCGCTGCTGCGCGCGCAGGCCAGGGCGGGGACGCTGCCGGCGCTGCTGCACGGGCTGGTGCGCGTGCCGGTGCGCCGCGCGGCGGCGAAGCAGCGCCGCTCGCTGGCGGAGCGCCTGGCGGAGGCGCCGGCGGCCGATCGCGCGCGGGTGGTGCTGCAGCTCACGCTGGCGGAGGTGGCGACGGTGCTGGGGTATGCCTCGCCGGCGGCGATCGACCCGCGGCAGCCCTTCAAAGAGCTCGGGTTCGACTCGCTGGCGGCGGTGGAGCTGCGCAACCGCCTGGGCGCCGAGACCGGGATCGCGCTGGCGGCGACGCTCGTGTTCGACCACCCGAGCGCGGAGGCGATCGCGACGCACCTGCTGGAGGAGGCCGAGATCGAGGCGCCCAGCCGGCTGCCGGCCAAGCAGCCGGCGCAGGCGACACACGATGAGCACGACGACGACGAGGACATCAGGTCGGCGAGCGCCGACGAGGTGTTTGCGCTGCTCGATCGGGAGTTGGGGGCGGAATGAGCGCGGATGCCAAACGCGACGACGACGGTGGCGAGGTGCGCGACCACGATGAGGGCGGCGCGGTGCGCGACGACGACGCGGCCACGCGCGGCAGCGCGACGGCGGGCGCGATGACGGGGCAGGGCGAGGAGCGCTTCCTCGACTACCTCAAGCGCGCGACGATCGACCTGCGCGAGGCGCGCAGGCGCCTGCGCGAGGTGGAAGCGCAGGGGCGCGAGCCGATCGCGATCGTCGGCGTGGGCTGCCGCTACCCGGGCGGCGTGAGCGGCGCCGAGGACCTGTGGCGACTGGTGAGCGAGGGCAGGGACGCGATCGGCGGCTTCCCCGCGGACCGCGGGTGGGACCTGGAGCGCCTGTACGACCCCGACCCCGAGCACGCCGGCACGAGCTACGCCCGCGAAGGCGGCTTCCTCCCCGGCGCCGGCGACTTCGACGCGCGCTTCTTCAAGATCGGCCCGCGCGAGGCGCTGGCGATCGACCCGCAACAGCGGCTGCTGCTGGAGATCGTGTGGGAGGCGCTGGAAGACGCGGGCATCGACCCGCTGTCGCTGCGCGGCAGCCAGACGGGCGTGTTCAGCGGCGTGATGTACCAGGACTACGCCACGCGCGCGGGCGGCGCCGCGCCGGCCGACCTCGAGGCCTACCTCGGCCTCGGCAGCGCCGGCAGCGTGGTGTCGGGCCGGGTGGCGTACACGCTCGGGCTGGAGGGCCCGGCGCTGACGGTGGACACCGCCTGCTCCTCCTCGCTGGTGGCGCTGCACCTCGCGTGCGGGGCGCTGCGCGGGGGCGAGTGCACGCTGGCGCTGGCGGGCGGCGTGACGGTGCTCTCGACGCCGGGCGTGTTCGTGGAGTTCAGCCGCCAGCGCGGGCTGGCGGGCGACGGCCGCTGCAAGTCGTACGCCGACGCCGCCGACGGCACCGGCTGGGCGGAGGGCGCCGGCGTGCTGGCGCTGGAGCGCCTCTCCGACGCGCGGGCGAACGGGCACCCGGTGCTGGCGGTGATCAGCTCGAGCGCGGTCAACCAGGATGGCGCCAGCAACGGCCTGACGGCGCCGAACGGGCCCTCGCAGCGGCGCGTGATCGAGCGCGCGCTGGCGAACGCCGGTCTCACGGCGGACGAAATCGATGCGGTGGAGGGCCACGGCACCGGCACGACGCTGGGCGACCCGATCGAGGCGCAGGCGCTGATGGCGACCTACGGCCGCAACCGGCCGGCGGACGCGCCGCTGTGGTTGGGCTCGATCAAGTCGAACATCGGCCACACGCAGGCGGCGGCGGGCGTGGCGGGCGTGATCAAGACCGTGATGGCGCTGCGCCACGGGACGCTGCCGCGGACGCTGCACGTCGACAAGCCCTCCAAGCAGGTGGACTGGTCGAAGGGCGCGGTGGCGCTGCTCACCGAGCAGGTGCCGTGGCCCCAGGGCGAGCGCCCGCGCCGCGCGGGGGTGTCGGCGTTCGGTGTGAGTGGCACGAACGCGCACGTGATCGTCGAGGAGGCGCCCGCCGCCGGCTCCGTGACCGCCTCAATGCCCCCCGCCCCGGCGGCAGGTGTCGCTGCGGTCGCGCTCAACGGCGACGATGCCCCAACGGTCGCGCTGGACACGATCCCCTGGGTGGTGTCGGGCAGGGGCGCGCCGGCGTTGCGAGCCCAGGCGCGGCGGTTGCGCGAGCACCTGGCGAGCGCCCCCGACCTGAGCGTGCAGGACGTGGGCCGGTCACTCGCGCTCAAGCCGATGCTGGAGCAGCGCGCGCTGCTCTTGGGCGAGACGCGCGAGGAGCTGATCGAGGGACTCGACGCCCTGATCGACGGGCCGCCGGGCCCGGATACGGCCCGCGCGCAGCTGGCGTTCCTGTTCACCGGCCAGGGCGCGCAGCGGGCCGGGATGGGCCGCGACCTGTACAAGACGTTCCCGGCCTTCCGCGCGGCGTTCGAGGAGGTGTGCGCGAGCATGGACGAGCACCTTGGGCGCTCCACGCGGGCGCTGGTGTTCGCAGAGGAGGCGCCCGCCGGCGCGGCGGCAAGCGGGGGCGCAGCGGCGAACGGGGGCGCGGTCGACGGCGCGCACGGAGGCGGGCTGGACAGCACGGAACTGGCGCAGCCGGCGCTGTTTGCCCTGGAGGTGGCGCTGTACCGCTTAGTGGAGGCATGGGGCGTGCGCCCCGACTTCCTGATCGGCCACTCGGTGGGCGAGCTGGCGGCGGCGCACGTGGCGGGCGTGCTCTCGCTGGGAGACGCGTGCGCGCTGGTGGCGGCTCGCGGGCGTCTGATGGCGGCGCTGCCCGAGGGCGGCGCGATGGTCGCGATCGCCGCAAGCGAGCGGGAGCTGAGCGACTCGCTCACCACCCTGGAGAACTGGGAGAACAGGGTGGCGATTGCGGCGGTCAACGCGCCCGGTGCGGTGGTTGTCTCCGGCGACGAGGACGCGGTGACAGAGCTGGCAAAGGTGTGGGCGGAGCAGGGCCGCAAGACCACGAAGCTCAGGGTGAGTCACGCCTTTCACTCGCCGCGGATGGAGGGGATGCTCGAGCAGTTCGAGCGCGTGGCGGAAGCGATCGAGTTCGCCGAGCCACAGATCCCGGTCGTTTCGAACCTGACCGGCAGGTTGGCGGTGGGCGAGGAGCTCCGCACCGCCGCATACTGGGTGCGCCACGTGCGCGAGACGGTGAGGTTTGGCGACGGTGTGAAGTGGTTGGCGGACGAAGGTGTGAAGTGCTTCCTCGAGCTGGGCCCGGACGGCGCGCTGAGTGCGATGGTGAACGAGTGCATCGAGGATCGCGACGGCGACGGCGCGCCTGCGGTCGGCGACGGTGCACCTGCGGTCGGCGGCGGGGAGCTGACCGCGGCGGTGGCGCCGGCGCTGCGCAGGGGGCAGCCCGAGCCGCGAGCGCTGCTCAGCGCGATCGGCGAGATGTGGAGGCGCGGTGTGAGTGTGAAGTGGGCCGCGGCGTTCGACGGAACGGGCGCCGAGCGCGCGGCGCTGCCGCGGTATGCGTTCCAGCGCGAGCGCTACTGGCTGGAAGCGGCCGCCGGCAGGCGCGACGCGGCGGCGATTGGCCAGGTGCCGATCGAGCACCCGCTGCTGGGGGCGGCGGTGGCGCCGGCCGAGGGCGAGGGGTGGCTGTTCACCGGGCGCATCTCGCTGAGCGCGCACCCGTGGCTGGCGGATCACGTGGTGGCGGGAACGGCGCTGCTGCCGGGCACCGCGCTGCTGGAGCTGGCGCTGCACGCCGGTGGGCAGCTGGGCTGCGAAACGGTGCACGAGCTGGTGCTGGAGGCGCCGCTGGCGATCGACGAGCGCCACGCACGGCAGCTGCAAGTGAAGCTCGGAGACCCCGGCGCCGACGGCGCGCGCACGATCGCGATCTACTCGCGAGCCGAGGACCCGCTGGCCGAGGAGCCGTGGACGCGCCACGCGAGCGGCACCGTGGCCCCGGCCGAGAGCGATTCGGTGAATCAGGTAAACGAGCTGAGCGGCGAGTGGCCCCCGAGCGGAGCGGTGGAGGTCGAGGTCGAGCGGCTGCGGGACGGGCTGGCGGCGGCGGGGATCGAGTACGGCCCGGCATTCCAGGGCCTGCGCGCGGTGTGGCGGCGCGGGGAGGAGGTCTTCGCGGAGGCGACGCTGCCAGAGGAGCGCGACGCCGAGGCGACTCAGTTCGCGCTGCACCCGGCGCTGCTGGACGCAACCGTGCAAGCGGTCGCCGCGATCGAGCGCGACCAAGCCAGCGCTCGACTGCCGTTCACATGGAATGGTGTGAAGCTCCACGCGACCGGCGCAACCAGCCTGCGTGCGCACCTGCGGCCGGTCGGCGCGGACGGAGTGGCGCTGACGGTCGTCGACGAGCACGGCGGCGCGGTCGCCTCGATCGATTCGCTGACACTGCGCGCGGCTTCGACAAATACCGGTTACGACCGCGACTCACTGTTCGACGTCGAGTGGATGGCGGCCGGCGGTGAAAGTGAAAACAGCAATGAGGATGGGTTGGGTCGCGTACTGGATTGCACCGGTGAGGGGACGGCCACGGGGGAGGATGCGCTGGCGCGGCTGGGCGATATCTTGACGGCGCTACAGCGCGAGCTGGCTGACGACAGTGCCCCGACGGCGGCGCCGACCCCCAGCCCCGCGGCAGTCCCGGTGCCGGCAGCGGCGCCGACCCCCACGGGGTCCCTGCCGCTGGCGGTGGTGACGCGCGGCGCGGTGAGCGTCGGCGGTGAGGGCGTGAGGGACCCGGCGGGTGGCGGCGTGTGGGGGATGGTGAGGGCGGCGCAGGCGGAGCACCCGGGGCGGCTGGTGCTGGTGGACGTCGACGGCGAGGTCATGGCAGAGGCGGTGGCGCCCGCGCTGGCGCTGGGCGAGCCCGAGGTGGCGGTGCGCGCGGGCGAACTGTTCGTGCCGCGGCTGGTGCGCACGAGCCAGATGATGCGGTCGCACCCGGCCGGCCGGCTGGCGGTGGGACGCGGTGTGGCGCTCGAGGGTTTCACACTCGGTGGCGTACCGTTCGACAGTGGCGCGCTCGGTGGCCTCCCGCGCGACGGCGACGCGCGGGCCGGTGGCGGCTGGCGCCTGGGAGTGCGCGGCGGCGGTGGCGTGCTGGAGGACCTCGAGGTGCTCGACGGCGACAGCGCCGAGCGCGCGCTGGGCGCGGACGAGGTGCGCGTGGCGGTGCGCGCGGCGGGGGTCAACTTCCGCGACGTGCTGATGGTGCTGGGGATGTACCCAGGCGAGGTTGCGATCGGCGGTGAGGGCGCGGGCGTGGTGCTGGAGGTCGGGCGCAACGTGGCCGACCTCGCCCCCGGCGATCGCGTGATGGGGCTGCTGGATGGGGCCTTCGGCGCCGTGTCCGTCGTCGATCGGCGGCTGCTGACGGGGATCCCCGCGGGGTGGTCGTTCACGCGCGCGGCGTCGGCGCCGATCGTCTACCTGACGGCCTACTACGGCCTCGTCGATCTGGCGCGCGCACGCCCGGGCGAGCGGCTGCTGGTGCACGCCGCCGCGGGCGGCGTGGGGATCGCGGCGGTGCAGCTCGCGCGGCGGTTGGGGCTCGAGGTGCTGGCCACCGCGAGCGAGCCGAAGTGGGGCGCGCTGGAAGCGATGGGGCTGGACCCCGAGCGGATCGCCTCCTCGCGCACGCTCGAGTTCGGCGAGCGCTTCGCGCAGGCCGGTGTGGACATCGTGCTCAACGCGCTCGCGGGCGAGTTTGTCGACGCGTCGGCCGGGCTGCTGGGCGCGGGCGGCCGCTTCCTGGAGATGGGCAAGACCGACATCCGCGAGCCCGCTGAGATCGAGCGCCGCTTCCCGGGCGTGAGCTACCGCGCGTTCGACCTGATCGACGCCGGCCCCGATCGCATCCAGGAGATGCTCAAAGAGCTGCGCGCGCTGTTCGAGGAAGGCGCGCTCGACGGTCTGCCGGTGCGGGTGTGGGACGCCGCCGAGGCGGGCGGCGCGCTGCGCCACATGAGCCAGGCGCGGCACATCGGCAAGAACGTGCTGCGAATCCCCGCCCCGCCGCTGGGGGCCGAGGGGACGGTGCTGATCACCGGCGGCACGGGCGGCCTTGGCGCGCTGGTCGCCCGCCACCTGGTCGAGCGCCACGGCGTGCGCCACCTGCTGCTGGCCAGCCGGCGGGGGTCGAAGGCCCCGGGCGCCGGCGAGCTGGCGCGGGAGCTGCGGGCGCTTGGCGCGAGCGTGAGCGTGGCCGCGTGCGACGTCGCCCAGCGCGCACAGGTGAAGCGGCTGTTGAAGCGCGTCCCCGCGGAGCATCCGCTGTGCGCGGTGGTGCACACGGCCGCCGTGCTCGACGACGGCCTGATCGACGTTCTCACGCCCGAGCGGCTGCACGGCGTGCTGGCGCCGAAGGCGGCGGGCGCGTGGCATCTGCACGAGCTGACGGCCGACCTCGACCTGCGCGCGTTCGTGCTCTTCTCCTCGGCCGCGGGGACGCTCGGCAGCGCCGGGCAGGCCGCGTACGCCGCCGCCAACGGAGTGCTCGACGCGCTCGCCGGACACCGCCGCGCGCGGGGCCTGGCCGCCAGCTCGCTGGCCTGGGGGCCGTGGACGCAGGCGGGGATGGCGCAGCGCCTCGGCGAGGCCGAACGGGAGCGGCTGGCGCGCGCGGGGATCCGCGCGCTCTCCCCCGAGCAGGGCCTGGCGCTGCTCGACGCGGCGGGCGAGCTGGACCGTCCGCTGCTGCTGCCGGTCGGCCTCGACGTCGCCGCGCTGCGCGGCTTCGCGCGTGCGGGGCAGCTGCCGCCGCTGCTCGGCGAGCTGGTGCGGGCGCCGAGCGGCCTCGCCGGCACAGCCGGCGGCCTCGGGAGTGTCCCCGGCGGGCGCGGGCGCGCCGCCGGCAGCCTCGGGCGCGGCGCGCATGCCGGCCGGGCCGGCGCGCTCGCCACGCGGCTCGCGGGGCTCGATCGCGACGAGCGCGAGCGGCTGCTGCTGGAGCTGGTGCGCGAGCACGCCGCCGCCGTGCTGGGCCACGCCTCGACGGAGGCGGTCGCCGCGGCGACGGCGTTCAAGGACCTCGGCTTCGACTCGCTCGGCGCGGTCGAGTTGCGCAACCGGCTGGCGGCCGCGTGCGGCGTGCGGCTGCCGGCGACGGCCGTGTTCGACCACCCGACGCCGCAGGCGCTCGCGGTCCTCCTGGCGGGGGTGATGCTGGATGGCGCCCAACCGGCTGCCCCGCTCCCCCCGCGCGCCGCGGTGGTCTCGGGCGAGCCGATCGCGCTGGTCGGGATGAGTTGCAGATTCCCGGGGCGGGCGGGCACCGGGTCCGCCGCCGGTTGGGCGGGATCCGGATCGGGGTGGGCGGGCACCGAATCCGTGCGCTCGCCCGAGCAGCTGTGGGAGCTGGTGGCCGCCGGGGGCGACGCGATCGGTCCCTTCCCCGACGACCGCGGCTGGGAGCTGGAGGCGCTGTACGACCCCGACCCGCGGCGTGCCGGTTCGAGCTACGTGCGCGAGGCCGGCTTCCTCACCGGCGCGAGCGAGTTCGACGCGGCCTTCTTCGGGATCGGCCCGCGCGAGGCGCTGGCGATGGACCCCCAGCAGCGGCTGCTGCTGGAGCTCTGCTGGGAGGCGATCGAGCGGGCGGGGATCGACCCGGCGGCGCTGCGGGGCAGCGACACCGGCGTGTTCGCGGGCGTCGGGTCGAGCAGCTACGGAGCCAATGCGAGCGGCGGCGAGGCAGGGGTCGAGGGATACCTGCTGACGGGCAGCATCGCGAGCGTCGTCTCCGGCCGCGTGGCGTACGCCTTCGGTCTGGAGGGCCCGGCGGTGTCGCTCGACACGGCCTGCTCCTCCTCGCTGGTCGCGCTGCACCTCGCGGCGGGCGCGCTGCGCCAGGGCGAATGCTCGCTGGCGCTGGCGGGCGGCGTGACGGTGATGGCTACGCCGGGCCTGTTCGTGGAGTTCAGCCGCCAGCGCGGCCTCGCGCCGGACGGCCGCTGCAAGTCCTTCAGCGACGACGCCGACGGCACCAACTGGAGCGAGGGCGCGGGGATCGTGCTGCTGGAGCGCCTCGCCGACGCCGAGCGCCACGGCCACCGGATCCTTGGGGTGCTGAAGGGCAGCGCGATCAACCAGGACGGCGCCAGCAACGGTTTGACCGCCCCGAACGGCCCCTCCCAGCAGCGGGTGATCATGCAGGCGCTCGCCAACGCAGGCCTCGCCCCGGAGGAGGTCGACGCGGTCGAGGCGCACGGGACGGGCACGACGCTCGGCGACCCGATCGAGGCGCAGGCGCTGCTGGCGACCTACGGCCAGCGTCCCGCTGACACGCCGCTGTGGTTGGGCTCGATCAAGTCCAACATCGGCCACGCCGCCGCCGCCTCGGGGATCGCCGGCGTGATCAAGATGGTGATGGCGCTCCAGCACGAGACGCTGCCGCGCACCCTGCATGTCGAGTGCCCCACCACGCAGGTGGACTGGTCGGCCGGCGCGGTAGAGCTGCTGCGCGAGCAGCGGCCGTGGCGCCGCAACGGCCGCCCGCGCCGCGCGGGGGTCTCCTCGTTCGGGATCAGCGGCACCAACGCGCACGTGATCCTCGAGGAGGCGCCGCCGCGCGAGCGAGTGCCCCCCACAGGCGACCCGGGACACGTGACATCGGGATTTGGTGCCACGT
>CAYNGQ010000016.1:0-1826 GCA_964396735.1 uncultured Solirubrobacteraceae bacterium
GGTGGTGTGGATCGTCGCCGCCGTGGCCGCCCAGATCCCGACCGCCACGCAGCTGCGCGCCGACATCCAACGCTCGGAGATCCTCGGCGAGCTCAACTCGCTGCTGCCGCCCTCGGGTCCGATCCTCAACGCGCTCGCGCGCCTGGACCCGATCCCCTCGCTGCCCGGCCCGCTGCCGGCGCTCTCCGCGCCCCCGCCGCAGGTCGCCCACGACCCCGCGGTGCTGGCCGCCTCGCGCAGCGTGGTGCGCGTGCTGGGCACCGCCTGCGGCCTGGCGATCGAGGGCTCGGGGTGGGTGGCAGGGCCTGAAGAGGTGCTCACCAACGCGCACGTGGTCGCCGGCGAGAGCGACACCACGGTCGAGGTCGAAGGCCGCCCGCCCGGGCTGGCGGCGCAGGCGATCGCGTTCGATCCGACCTACGACCTCGCGGTGCTGCGCGTGCCGGGCCTGGACCTCCCGACATTGAGCCTCGCGCCCAACCCCGCCTCCGGCACCGCGGGGGCGATCCTCGGGTATCCCGAAAACGGGCCGTTCGACGTGCAGGCGGGGCGCATCGGGGCGACCGACGAGGTGCTCACCCAGAACGCCTACGGCCAGGGGTCGGTGTCGCGGCTGCTCACGCCGCTGCGCGGGCTGGTGCGCCCCGGCAACTCCGGGGGGCCGGTGGTCGACGACCAGGGGACGGTGCTCACCACCGTCTTCGCGGGCACCACGGGGGGCGGGCCGGCCGGTGGGTACGGCGTCGCCAACGCCACGGTCGCGCGCGAGCTCGAACACGCCGGCGCGCCGGTTGGCACCGGCCCATGTGACCCCGATTGACCCACCCGCTACTCTGAGCCACCATGCCGAAGACCCTCGTGATCGCCGAGAAGCCCTCCGTCGGGCGCGACCTTGCGCGCGTGCTGCCCGGCACCTTCAAGAAGGAGGAGGGCTGGTTGGAGGCCGAGGAGTACGTCGTGACGTGGGCCGTGGGACACCTCGTGCAGCTCGCCGAACCCGACGAATACGACGCCAAATACAAGCGCTGGCGGATCGAGGACCTGCCGATCGTGCCCGAGCGCTTCAAGCTGGTCGTGCGCGACGAGCGCTCGAAGAAGCAGATGTCGGTGGTCACCGCGCAGCTGCACCGCAGCGATGTCGACGAGGTCATAAACGCCTGCGACGCCGGCCGCGAGGGCGAGCTGATCTTCGCCTACATCTACGAGAAGGCCGGCTCGACGCTGCCGGTGCGGCGGCTGTGGCTGAACTCGATGACCAACTCGGCCATGAAAGCGGCGTTCGCCTCGCTGCGCCCCGCCTCGGAGCTGGCGCTGCTCGAGCAGGCCGCCCGCTCGCGCTCGGAGTCGGACTGGATCGTGGGCATGAACGCCACTCGCGCCGCGACGATCCGCCTGCGCACCTCCTTCGACGGGGCCGTCTCGCTGGGGCGCGTGCAGACCCCGACGCTGGCGATCGTCACCCGCCGGGAGGAGGAGATCAAAGCGTTCGTGCCCGAGCCCTACTGGCTGGTCGACGCGGTGTTCGCGGCCCCGCCGCTGGAGGGGGAGGAGGATGGGGGGGTTGAGGACGGTGTGACCGCGGAGGACGGCGAGGTTGGCCTCGCCGGGGAGCGCGTATATACCGGGCGCTTCCACGCGGGCGCCAAACCGCGCCTGGCGACCGAGGAGGAAGCGATCGCGATCGTCGAGGCGTGCGAGGGCAAGCAGGCGACGATCACCAAGATCGACGTCAAAGAGCAGCGCGAGCGCGCGCCGATGCTGTACGACCTGACCTCGCTGCAGCGCGACGCCAACACCCGCTTCGGCTTCTCCGCGCGGCGCACGCT
>CAYNGQ010000017.1:0-1911 GCA_964396735.1 uncultured Solirubrobacteraceae bacterium
TGAACGTGCGTCTTGGGCTGCGACCCGCCCGCCGTGCCTTCCGTGGTCGCGCCCCCGGTGACGGTCGGGCTGGCTGACGCGGTGGAGGTAGACGTCGAGGTCGAGCCCGAGGAGGCCGTGCTGGCGGAGGTGCCGCCGGAGACTTTGGCGGTGCCGTTGGCCCACACCGCCGCGGGAGCCGCGATGAGCAGAACCACCATGCTGACTAGCGTTGAGCCAAAGGCCCGTACCCGCAAGACGACATCCTCTTTCGTTGGCCTGCGGGGTTAGCTGACGGGCTAGCGCTAAAAGAGCCTGCGCTTCCCACGTCCTCTGCGTGGGATTCGCCCCAACAACTTGGTTCCCCCGTTCCAGGGCATCTGGCCATGGATTCGGCGTTCGCGGCGGAACCCTAGCAAAGCGCAATGACGGTTGCACGACATGCATCGCATTTCCCACGTTTTGCCCGCAAATTGCGGGGACTTTCGGACCTGGAGCCAGTTGGGGCGGGAGATCGTCCGCGCGGGTGGTCGCCCGGCCCGGCGCCCAGGGGTGGGGCCTCCATGCCCCACCACGGGCGCGGTCTCAATTCCCCATGCACCAGACCGATCAGCCGCTTCTACACCTCTCCCAGGTCGACATTGCCGCCCACCGTCGTGCCCCCCGCGCGGCGGTCCCGCGTTACACTTCGGGCATGGTCGACACGCTGAATCTGACGATCGTCTACGAGCCCGATGAGGATGGTTGGATCATGGTGTCGATCCCCGAGATACCGGGCGTCCTGAGCCAGGGACGCACGCGCGAGGAGGCGCGGGAGAACGTCATCGACGCGCTCGCACTGATGCTCTCGCCGGAGCCCGGCGATGCTCTGGATGAACGTGAGCGCGAGGCGTTGCAGCTGAAGATCGCTGCGTGAAGCGGCGGGAGCTCGAACGCCACGCCCGCGCTCACGGTGCTCGCCCGGTTGACGAGGGTGGCAACCACACTCGTTGGGCCGGTCCCCACGGCGAGCGTTCGACGATCCCTCGCCACCGTGAGATCGGCTACGGCCTGGCCCGCAGCATCTGCCGGCAGCTCGGAATTCCGCCGCCCGAGGGATCGCGATAACCCGCCGCCTGCCCCGCGGATAGTGTCTTGACATGCCTTCCCCCCCGCTCCGGCTGGCCGCCGCGCTGCTGATCGGGGCGACGCTGGCGGGCTGCGGCAAGTCGCTGCCTTCCGAAGGCCGTGGCCGCGGAGCTTCGGTCACCACGGTGGCGGGAACCTCGCAGCTGGCGGCGAGCGGGTTGGCGACCAAGAACACCACGCGGCTGGGCGGCACCGACCCCGTCGCGGACGCGGCCGCGGTGGCGCTGGCCACCTATCCGGGGCTGACCCCCGCGACGCGTCCGCAGGCGGTGGTGCTGGTCGACGACCGCGACTGGACGGCCGCGCTGGCGGCCTCGGCGCTGGCAAGCTCGCCCCTGCGCGCGCCGATCCTCTACAGCGAAGGCAGCACGCTGCCGGCGCTCTCCGCGCAGGCGCTGGCGGCGCTGAAGCCCATGGGCTCCGCACTGCTCGGCGGTGCGCAGGTGATCGCGGTCGGCGCCGCCGTGGCCCCCGCCGGCTACCGCACGGAGACGGTGAGCGGCAGCCCCACGGGATCCGCTGGCACCACTACGCCGGCGGGCAAGCCGAGCGGGACGACGGGCGGCACGAGCATGTCGGGCGAAGGCTCGACCGCAACGGAAGCAGGAGCCGGCGGGCCGGCGGCCGTGGCAGCGCAGGTGGAGCGACTGGTGGCGGTCATCCATGGCGGCCGTCCCCACCGCGTGATCGTGGTTGGCACGGACGGGCCAGAGGCGCTGGCGATGCCCGCCGCCGGCCTCGCCGCGGAGTCGGGAACCCCGATCCTGCCGGTTAACGGGGCAGGCATCCCGCCCGCGACCCGCA
>CAYNGQ010000018.1:0-8271 GCA_964396735.1 uncultured Solirubrobacteraceae bacterium
CGCCCGCCGCCGTGCGTGCGGTGCGCTGGCTGACCGCCTGGTCGTACGCCGTGCGGGCGCTCGCCGCGCTCGTACTGCCAGGCCACTCACCCCGCCGCTACTGGCGACACGTAACCGCGACGCTGCGCCCGGATCGCGGCGAAGGTTTGCGCGAGGCCGCCGCCGAGTACAACCACGCGAGCGCGGGCGAGCGTGCCCCGACACCTCCGTGTTGAGGGTCTTCCTTGCGGATCCTGAGGCGCCGCTTAGGTGTCGGTGGCATAGTTTGAGGTCGCTGTGAGCTCCCCCCCGCAGACATTGGTGGCCGACTCGAACGGCCGTGAAGCATCCGCCGCGCCCGTCGAGGGGGCCGCGCCCGCCGAGAAGGGGGCGGCGAAGGTGATCGTGGTGATGCCGGCGCTGAACGCCGCGCGCACGCTGGCGGCGACTGTGTCGGGCATCCCCCGCGAGTGGGTCGACGAGATCATCCTGGTCGACGACGGCTCGCGGGACGGCACCGTCGAGCTGGCGCGCACGCTACCGCTGCGGGTCATCCCCCATCCCCATAATGTCGGGTATGGCGGCAACCAGAAGACCTGCTACCTGCAGGCGCTGCAGGACGAGGCCGACGTGGTGGTGATGCTGCACCCCGACGGCCAGTACGAGCCGACGCTGATCCCCGAGCTCGTCAAGCCGATCCTTGCGGGCGAGGCCGACCTGGTGCTCGGGTCGCGGCTGATGGAGAAGGGCGGCGCGCTGGCGGGCGGTATGCCGATGTATAAGTATCTCGCCAACCGCGCGCTCACGACGGTCGAGAACCGTGCGCTCGGAACCTCACTCTCGGAGCTGCACACCGGTTATCGCGCCTATTCACGCGAGCTGTTGATGGGGATCCCGTTTCTGCGCAATTCGCTGGACTTCTCGTTCGACTCGGAGCTGCTGATGCAGGTAGTGCACTTCGGCTTTCGCATCGCCGAGGTGCCGGTGCGCACGATCTACTCGCAGGAGGCCTCCTCGGTTGGGGCGCGGGCCTCGACCGTGTATGGGCTGAAGACGCTCAGAGCCCTGCTGCGCCTGGAACTGCACCGGCGCGGGCTGGTGCGCAGCCGGAAGTTCACTGCGTAGCGGCGTGCGGGGCTCGGGCGGGCGGCAGGCGATTGGGGCCGGCGGTGCAGTGGCTGGAGTAAGGGGCGTGGAGAGCCCCCTCGAGGGGGCTCGGGCAGGCGGCGGGCGATTGGGGCCGGTGGTGCAGTGGCTGGAGTAAGGGGCGTGGAGAGCCCCCTCGCGCGCAGCTCGCCGTCCGCGCGTCCCGACGCCGCGGTGGCGCCGCCGGCGCTGCGATTGCGACGCCCGCACCTCGACCGCTTCGACATCCTCCTGCTGGCGGTGCTGGTCGTGCTCTCGCTGTGGACGCTCGGGCTCGACGTGTGGCAGGTGGTTGTGCACGGTCGCATCTGGACTGGTACCGAAGCGGTGTACCAGGAGGACGGGATGCAGTCGATGATGTGGATCGAGGGGATCCTCAAACACGGCGCCAGCCCCGATCTGTATGTGCTGGGGCATACCCCCGCCGACTTCTTCCAGCCGCTGCTCTCGATCTCCGCCGGGGTCGCGGCGCTCGGGGTCGCGCCCTATGTGGCGCTGCTGCTGTGGAAGCCGGTGGCGATCGTCGCGATCTTCTTCGCGGTTCGCGCCTACGTCCACCGCGTCGTGGACGGTCTCTGGCCACGCCGTGCGGCGCTGACGCTCGCGCTGTTCTTCGGTTGGGGGGCGGTGATCGGGGACTCCTGGATCGTCTTCTGGTCGTGGGGCTACCCGTTCGCTCTGATCGCGCTGGCGTGCGCGATCGGCGCGCTGCTGGCCTACGGGCGCGACCGCGCGGCCGGGCGCATCGGTCTACTGGCCCCGCTGCTCGGAGCGTTGGCGAGCTGGCTGCATCCGTGGCAGGGGGAGACGCTGATTCTGATCCTGGTTGGGTCGGAGCTCGTGCTGCTGGCGCGGCGCGAGCGGGTCGCCGTGGCGGCGCTGGCGCTGACCGTGACGCTCACCGCGTTGCCGCTTGTTTACTTCGCGGCCCTCGTGCACTTCGATGCCGTCTGGCAGCGGGAGCGGGAAGCGGCCCTCAGCACCTATCCGGTGTGGCTGGTGGTGAAGGCGTTCGTGCTGCTGGTGCTGCCCGCGGCGCTGGCCTACCGGGTGCGCGCGGCGAGCTTCATCGCGCTGACCGCGCGCGTGTGGCCGTTTGCGATCGTCGCGATCTTCGTGCTCTCGGAGTGGCAGGGCAGTGGCTCTACGCACGCGCTGCTCGGTGCCACGGTCCCCCTGGGGGTGCTCGCGGTGGAGGGCGTCCGCACGCTGTCATGGCAGGCCGTCTCCACGCGTCTGCCCCGCCCCGCGGTGTCGCTGCCAACGCTGGCGGTGGTCGCGATCGCCGTGTTGACGATCCCCGGCACGATCTACATGCTCAAATACGGGTACAAGGCCGTCAAGCCGCGGCAGGGCAACGCCAACTTCATCGCCCACGGCGAGAGCGCGGCGCTCTCCTACCTCGCGCACGATCCGCAGCCCGGGGGAGTCCTCACGCGTTTCTATCTCGGCATGGTTGTGCCGGCGCAGGCCGGTCGCCAAACGTACACCGGCAACTGCTACTGGTCGGAGCCCGATTGCCACTACCGCAGCGTCACCGTCGAAGAACTGCTCGCCGGCAAGCTCTCCTCGGTGAAGGCGCGCGCCTTCGTGCAGAGCACCGGCGCGCGGTTTGTGCTCGGTGACTGCCGGGCGACGAACCTGACGGCAACGCTCCAGCCGATCACGAGCGCGGTGCATCGCTTCTCGTGCGCCACTGTGTACGTCATACGTCAGTAGGCCGAGGTGCCTCGAGGCCCCGATTTCGGCTGATTCCCCAAGTCGCGCGGTGAGCCCTACGCCGTGAGCACCGTCTTGGTGCCGCCGCAGAGGCAGTGCTCGCGCAGCGCGCGGGGGGCGTCGTCGAGCGGGGCGACGTTGGTGGTGACGAGCTCCGGGCGCAGGCGGCCGTCGGCCATCAACTCGAGCACGCGGGGCATCAAGGCGCGCGTGTGGGGGATGCCGACGTGCAGCGTGGCGCGGCGGACATACATCCGCAACATCGGCAGGCGGGCGCCGCGGTGCAGACCACCGGAGCTCGTGCAGATGCCGTCGGGGGCCGTGTGGGCGAGGGCGGTGGCGATGGGGTCGGCGCTGATGTGCACCACCAGCGGGGCGGGGGCGTGCCAGCGCAGCCCGCGGGGGCGCAGCGCGTTCAGGCCGAGCCGCTCGGCGTGTGCGCGGACGTGGGGGCGAGAGTCCACGAGCGTGACATTGCGTGCGCCCAGCGCACGTGCGATCAGGCCGCTGTAGAGCGGGGTGCTGGCGGTGAACGTCGCCCGCCGCGAGAGGCAGGCGAGGATCAGCACCTCGACGTCGGGGTCGGCCGCCAGCAGCGCGGGGAGGTGGGGCCCGACGTGGCGGTAGGCGTCGCAGATGTTGTCCGAGACGCTCGCCGCGGCGGCCGGGTCGACGCCCGCGGGCAGGGGCACCAGCATCGCCTCGGCGTAGGGGACGGCGAGCTGATCGGAGAAGGCGCCGCCGAAGTGCCCGGTGGCGAGGCCCATGCCGTAGGCTGAGAGCGGCGGCACCGCCAGGCAGCTGCCGGGATGCCCGGCGCGGCAGGGGACGCAGGTGCCGCAGTTGATCTGGAAAGGGACGACCACGCGGTCGCCCGGCCGTACGGTGGCGACGCGCTCGCCCACCGAGAGCACCTCGGCGACGCATTCGTGCCCCAGGTGCAGGGGCAGCGCCAGCTGGGTGACGCCGAGCACGAGCGGGCAGTCGATGTCGCAGGTGGCGGCGGCGATCGGGTGCACCACCGCTCCGTCGGGCCCCGGCGGGGGTGGGGCTGGCGACTCGCGCCAGCGCAGCCGCGCGCCGGGCGCGGCGGTGAGGACCCGCATCCGCGGGCGCGTGGCGCGCCGGCGCTGGGCGGCGCTGTCGCCGACGGTGGCGGCCAGCCGCCGCAGGCGCTGCGGGCGGTTGCGTTCGAGCAGCAGCGGCATCGCGGCCGCGGCGTCGGGGGAGAGGAAGCTGGTGTAGTGGCGCAGCCACCCCCGCGGGCGCCGGCTACGGACGCCGGTGGGGGTGCCAAGGGAGCGCTGGGCAAGTGGGATCGAGCCATTCTCGACGTGCTCGGCAGGGCTCACGTTCGGCATGACGCCTCCTTGGTGCTGCTCTCGCGGAGATGAGATAGAAGCACTCTACGCCAGTATCGGCGAATAGCCGCCCGACGACCGCCGAGGTATTCGAGCGATTGGCCCTAAACCTTGTGGTTCTCAGGCACCCAGCAGCCGTCGTCCTGACGGACGAAGTCCTGGAAGAGGTTGGGCGCCTCGGCCTGCATGATGCGGGCGACTTTGTCGAACACGAGGCGCAGCTCCTCCTCGGCGCCCTCTGCCGTGCGCATCTCGATCACGTGGCGCAGCGTGCGGGCGTTGGCGGTCCACACAATGTCGGTCGAGAGACCGATCGGCGCGAGACGGCGCAGCGCCGAGGTGACCTCCTTCTTGATGTGAAAGGGCACCCCCTGGTCGTCGATTCCGAGCGTGGCGGCGGCGCTCACCTGGAACTCCTCCAGCTGCTCCACGATCGAGAGCACCTGCTCGCGCACCGGCTGCAGCGCCGGCGGCACGCGAAAGCCGATGTCGGTGAGGCGCACGTAGCGCAGGCTCTCCTGGCTGAAGGCCGAGCCGGCGCGATGGCGGACGAGCTCATGGGTGAAGACGCGCGAGACGTCGCGCAGCGCGAACGAATAGCTGGCGTGCTCCAGCACGCTCCCGTGGCCGGAGCGCAGGATGTTTGCGAAGTACTCCCGCCGGTCGGTGCGGATCTTGGAGACGTTGGGGTTCAGGCCCGGCTCCCAGCTGCGGTAGCAGGCGCGCCCCCCGAACTCGACGAGCAGCTCCCCGGCGCTCACTTGTGCCTGCTGGCTTTGACCCGAGTCCCCGCTCTCGGGCGCGGTTTCCCCGGCTAGGCGAAGCTCCAGCCACGACTCCCCGCCCACATCTTGCAGGTATGCGCGCATCCCCTCCAGGTCGATCGACGGGCGGGCGATCAGGAACACGCTGGGAGTCGTCTCATGCATCGGGCGAGCGATGCTAGGGCCTCCTCCGGACGATGGATATCCTCCCCGGCCATGTCCGTCGCGACCGAACCCACCGACCCCGACCTGGAGCAGGCCGCCTGGGATCTCGAGCCGCTCGTGGGTGGCGAGGGCGAGGCAGGGGTCGAAGCACGGATGCAGGCGGCGCTGACCCGCGCGCAGTCGTTCGCCGAGCGCTACGCGGGGAAGCTGGGCGAGCTGGACGGCGCGGGCCTCGCGCAGGCGATGCACGAACTGGCGGAGATCTATGAGCTGGTCGGCCGCGCCGGGACCTACGCAGGGCTGCGCTTCTCGACCGACACCGCCAACCCGGCCAACGGGGCGCTGCTGCAGAAGGTGCAGGAGCGCGAGACCGCGATCGAGACGACGCTGCTGTTCTTCGAGCTGGAGTGGGCGGCGCTGCCACAGGAGCGCGCCGAGGAGCTGATCGCCGGCGATGACCTCGACTTCTGCCGCCATCACCTGCGCAACGTGCGTCGCTACCGCGAGCACCTGCTGAGCGAACCGGAGGAGAAGATTCTTGCCGAGAAGTCGCTCACCGCCGCGAGCGCGTGGGCGCGGCTGTTCGAGGAGCTGACCTCGGCGATCGAGGTGGAGTTGCCGAACGTGGCCAGTCAGTCGCCGGACGCCGACGGTCCGGGACGGGATGCCGGGACTGGCGAAGGGACGGGTGCCGGTGGCGACGGAGCCGGCCGGACCGAGCGCGTCGCCCTCGACGTGGCGCTCAGCCGCCTGGCGCTGCCAGACCGCGAGGTGCGGCGCACCGCGGCCGAGGCGGTGACCGCGGCGCTGGCGCCCGGGTTGCGTACGCGCGCGTATGTGCTCAACACGCTGCTGGTGGACAAGTCGGTGGACGACCGCCTGCGCCGCTACCCCAACTGGCTGGCGGCGCGCAACCTCGCCAACGAGGCCAGCGACGAGTCGGTGGCGGCACTGGTCGAGGCGGTGCGCGGCCGCTACGAGCTGGCGCGCCGCTGGTACCGGCTGAAGGCGGACCTGCTGGGGATCGAGCGTCTCGCCGACTACGATCGCATAGCGGCGGTGACCCAGGACGAGGTGCACTTCACCTACGCGCAGGCGCGCGAGCTGGTGCTCGACTGCTACGGCTCCTTCTCCCCGGAGCTGGGGACGCTCGCCGGGCGCTTCTTCGCCGAGCGCTGGATCGACGCGCCCGTGCGCCCGGCCAAGCGCGGGGGCGCCTTCTGCGCCTCGGCGGTGCCCTCGGCGCACCCGTACGTGCTGCTCAACTACACCGCGCGCCGGCGCGACGTGCTGACGCTCGCGCACGAGCTCGGCCACGGGGTGCACTTCGCGCTGGCGGCACGCCAGGGCATCTTCCACCAGGGCACGCCGCTGACGCTGGCGGAGACCGCCTCGGTGTTCGGCGAGACGGTCGTGTTCGGGCGGCTGCTGGCGGAGGACAGCACGCCGCAATCGCGTCTGGCGCTGCTGGCGGAGCACCTCGAGGACATCATCGCTACGGTCTTCCGCCAAGTCGCGATGAACCGCTTCGAGGAGCTCGTCCACACCGGCCGCCGCGAGCAGGGCGAGCTCTCGGTGCAGCGCATCGGCGAGCTGTGGACGCAGAGTCAGGCGGAGCTGCTGGGCGACTCGGTGGAGATCACCGACGGGTATCGCAGCTGGTGGTCGTACATCCCCCACTTCATCAACACCCCCGGGTACGTGTACGCGTACGCCTACGGCCAGCTGCTGGCGCTGTCGGTGTACGAGCGCTACGAGCAGCGCGGCGCGGAGTTCGTGCCGCAATACCTGGAGCTGCTCGCCGCGGGCGGCTCGCGCAGTCCCGAGGAGCTGGGCAAGCTCGTCGAGGTGGACCTCACCGACCCGGGCTTCTGGGACGCGGGCCTCGATCTCGTGGAGCGCCAGCTGGAGCTGGCCGAAGCGGCGGCACGATCCGTTGGCGCGGGTGCGGGGTAGGATTCCCCGCGCCCACTCGCGAGGTATGCCACCAACTCGCGCGGACGATCCCCACTGCCCACCCAAGTGGCTGCCCGGTGACACGATCCTAACCTCCGCAGGGCAGCCCGCCGAAAAGGTCCTGTGATCGCCCGCGCGCTCATAGCCTTCGCCATGACGCTGACGCTTGCCGCCAGTGCTGCCATCGCGCCGCCGCTGGCCGCCGCGCAACCGGCGCTGCCGCCGAACTACATGGCGTTGGCCGAACAGGGGGAGCGGCAGAGCGAGGCGTGGCGCTCGGGGGACTGGTACTGCGAGTACCTGCACTGCACGGGGGAATACCCGTTGCTGACGATCTGGGGCGATGTGCGCATGTTCGAATCGGTCGATGCGCTCGAGCTCGCGGCGCCTTCTCCGGCGCACCGTGCGCAGGTGGACCGCTTCGGCCACGCCTCCGAGCGCTACTGGAACCCCTACCTCAACGGGTACGCCCCCTACCCGGGCGACCACTACCGCGGCGCGGAGGCATGGTTCGACGACAACGGCTGGCTGGGCGTGGCGTTCGTGGACGCCTACAAAGCCACCGGCGAGCGCCGCTACCTGCGCGACGCGCAGCGCGCCTTCGACTTCGCCGCCACGCAGGGCTGGGACGCGGCGGGCGGCGGCGGCATGTGGTGGAACACCGACCACCCCTACCACGCCGGCGAGGCGCTGGCCTCCAACAGCATGCTGGGGATGCTGCTGTACGGGATCGACCACCAGACCTACCAGCTCGACGAGGTGCGGATGTTCATCGACTGGGGCAACGCGCACGACATCGGCTTCCACGGGCTGTTCCTCAGCGGTGGCCCGCACAGCACCGTGATCGACTACGTTGAGGCCCCCCTGATCTACGCTCAATACCTGCTCTGCCAGGCGAGCGGCGAAAACGGCTACTGCACGCACGCCGCCGAGCAGGCCCGCTCGATGAGCGAGATCTACGGCATGGAGTACAACTTCGCGCCGCTGTACGACTCGATCTTCATGGAGTGGATGATGGCCTACGGCAAGGCCGTGGGCGACAACCACTGGCTCGAAGTCGCCCAGGTAAACGCCGCCCACGCCGCCCAGCACGCCGCCAGCGACCGCGGCCTATTGCTAGGAAGCTGGTGGGGAGGACGAATCGCCGACTCGCAGACGCTGCCCGGCATGTTCCGCACGAT
>CAYNGQ010000019.1:0-5731 GCA_964396735.1 uncultured Solirubrobacteraceae bacterium
CATCACTTTCTCTACGGGGTGCAATGACCCGCGACACGTCGATCCCTCTCAAACTCACGCGAAAACCAACTCCCTCATCGAAACGACCCGGTCCCTCTCCCTGGCAAACAACCCCGCCAGTCACTACTGAAGGCCGGCCGCAGAGCGGCCAGACCCAAACCCGATCCTATGTTCAAGATCCTGCCCACGACCAGGGCCGCAGGCACATGACGAGGCCACTATAGACACTCGTGACGGTGTTGTCAAGTCCGAGGTGGCCCACATCCGAGGTGGCCCCACATAGATGCCCGCACGATTAAGCCCACGTGGGGCAGCCAGTCCGCATCCATCGCCAGCGGCGGCAATACCGGCTATACTAAGACACGTGGCAAAGGTGATGGTCTCCCTCCCCGACGAGCTGCTGGAGCGCATCGACACGCGCGCCCGGGCACGACATTCCACACGCAGCGGCTTCCTGCGCGATCTCGCCGAGCGAGAGCTCGCCGCGGACGCACAGCGAACCCGGGAGGGGATCGAAGCGCTGCTTGGCGATCCGGTGCCCCTCGGCGGCGATGCGACCAGGCTGATCCGGCGAGACCGCCGCTCGCACTAGTGCTGCTGCTCGATGCGAGTGTGTGGATCGCCGCGATCGACCCCGACGATTCCTTCCACGCCCCCTCACGCGCGCTCGTTCTCTCCCCGGAGCACTCGCTCGGAGCGCTCGACCTGACTCTGTACGAGGTGTCGAACGTGGTCGGCGTAGTCAAGGATCAACGCGAGCTCGCCGGGCGTATATGCCACGCGATCGTCAAGCGCAGCGAGCGCAACCTCGTTCGAATTT
The DNA here is from genome assembly GCA_964396735.1 of uncultured Solirubrobacteraceae bacterium. Taxonomy (GTDB): domain Bacteria; phylum Actinomycetota; class Thermoleophilia; order Solirubrobacterales; family Solirubrobacteraceae; genus Palsa-744. The sequence continues at coordinate 821 of CAYNGQ010000019.1, forward strand.
CCCCAACGCTCGCCGAGCAGGCGCTGAACATCGCCACGGAGCACAAGCTCACCGCCTACGACGCTGCCTACGTCGCGGCCGCGAAGGAACACGGCTGGACACTCGTCAGCGCCGACATCAAGGACCTCGTCAAGCCGGGTCTGGCGCTTGCCCCCGACGACGTAGAGTCCTTGGCGTGACTGGCACCGTGGGCGAAAATGGCCCCGCAATCGAGGTGCGCGACCTGCATAAGCGCTATGGCGAGTACGAGGCGGTGCGCGGGATCGACATCGAGGTGCGGCGGGGCGAGGTGTTCGGGCTGCTCGGGCCGAACGGCGCCGGCAAGACCACGACCGTGGAGATCCTCGAGGGCTACCGCGCACGCGACAGCGGCGAGGTGGCGGTGCTCGGCCAGGACCCCGCGAGCCGCTCGATCGCGCTGAGGCGACGCATCGGGGTGGTGCTGCAGGCGGGCGGGATCTACAGCCACATCACCCCGCGCGAGGCGCTCGGGCACTGGGCCAGCTTCTACCCGCACCCGCGCGAGGTCGAGGAGGTGCTGGCGCTCGCCGGCCTGACAGAGAAGGCCGACGTGCGCAGCCGCAGGCTCTCCGGCGGGCAGCTGCGGCGCTTGGACTTCGCGCTCGCGCTCGTCGGCGACCCCGAGCTGATCTTCCTCGACGAGCCGACCACCGGCTTCGACCCCGAGGCGCGGCGCGCGGCTTGGGAGACGATCCGCTCGCTGCGCGCGCTGGGCAAGACGATCCTGCTGACCACGCACTACCTCGACGAGGCGCAGGCGCTCGCGGACCGCGTGGCGATCGTCAAGGACGGCCGCGTGCTCGCGATCGGGCCCCCACGCGAGCTCGGCGTGGGGGCATCGCACCACCGCGTCGCATACCGCAACGCCCGCGGGGAGCTGGTCGAGCACGAGACCGACGACCCGACCGCGCTTCTGCACCGGCTCACCTCGGAGGCGCTGGCGCGCGGCGAGCGCCTGGACGAGCTCACCGTCGGGCGACCGTCGCTGGAGGACGTCTACCTGGAGCTGACCGCGGATGCCGAGTCGCCCGCACCCCCCGACCCCGCCGGCGACTCCGCCGATCTCGCCACGGCGGCCTCGGCATCGCGCAGGAGCGAGCGATGAGCGAGGCCCTGACCCTCTCCTGGCGCCAGTACCGATTGGAGCGGCGCATGTTCTGGCGCAACCCGAGCGCCGCCTTCTTCAACTTCGTGCTGCCGCTGGTGATCCTCGCCGGGGCCGGGGCGGCGCTCAGCGGCAACCAGCGCCAGCTCGACCGGCTGGTGCCGATGATCGCGGGGATGAGCGTGATGTCGACGACGTTCACCGCGCTGGCGTACAACATCGTCTTCCTGCGCGAGCGCGGCGTGCTGAAGCGGATCCGCGGCACGCCGCTGCCGACGATCTCCTACTTCGGCGGGGTCGCGGCCAACGCGGTGACCAACACGGCGATGCAGATCGCGATCGTGGTGCTCGCCGGGCGGGTGATCTTCGGGATCGGCTGGCCGCAGCAGTGGGGCGCGCTGGTCGTGTTCGTGCTCGCCGGCGTCGTCTGCTTCGCCGCGCTCGGCGTGGCCTTCGCGCACGCGATCCCCAACTTCGAGTCGACCGCCGCGTACGTCAACGCCGTGTTCCTGCCCGTGGTGGCGGTGTCGTTCTACGCCTTCGACTCCTCCAGCGCTCCGGGCTTCGTGCGCACGATCGCCGCGGCGCTGCCGCTGAAGCCGCTGATCGACGGCCTCTCCGGGGCGATGGTCACCGGATCGAGCCTCGCCAGCAACCTCGACGCGCTCGCGGTGATCGCGCTGTGGGGCGTGTTCGGGCTGTGCCTCGCGGTGCGCGGCTTCTCGTGGGAGCAGCGGAGGACGTGAGGTGCCACCGGCGCCCGATCCGACACGGACATGAGATGCCGCCACCGGCGCGCGGACGCGGACGCGAGACGCCGCGGGCCGGCGGGCCAGCGATAGGATCGACACCGTGAAGCAGCTCGCCGAGGGCCTATACCAGCTGGACGGCAGGCCACGCAACGTGATCAACGTGTACCTCGTGGGCGATGTGCTGATCGACGCCGGCACCCGCCAGGCGGAGGGCCGCATCCTGCGCCAGCTGCAGGGGCAGACCGTGACCGCCCACGCGCTCACCCACGCGCACCCCGACCACCAGGGCTCCAGCCACGCCGTGTGCGAGCGCCTCGGCATCCCGCTGTGGTGCGGCGAGGCCGACGTGCCCGCAATGGAGACGCCGGGGGCGATCAAAAACCCCAAAGCCCCCCGCTGGCTGAACCGGGCGCAGGAGCGCTTCTGGACGGGCCCGCCGCACCCCGTGGCGCGCGCGCTGCACGAGGGCGACGAGGTGGCGGGCTTCACCGTGCTGGAGACGCCCGGGCACTCCGTCGGGCACATATCCCTGTGGCGCGAGGCGGACCGCGTGTTGATCGTCGGCGACGTGGTGGGCAACGTGAACTTCATCGCCGACATCCCCGGGCTGAACCTGCCGCCCGACCTCTTCACCCCCAACCCCGCGCGCAACCGTGAGTCGGCGCGGCGCCTTGCGGCGCTGGAGCCGGCGCTCGCCTGCTTCGGCCACGGCACCCCGCTGCGCGACCCCAAAAAGCTCTCCGAGTTCGTCGCGCGGTTGCCGCAATGACGCGCGTACCCGCGCGCATCGGCGGATAGCATCCGCCCCCACCCCCGATGGCGGAGAGCACTACGACACTAGCGGCGACGGCCAGTCACGACCCGGCGGGGGACGCCGGGAGCATCTTCGTCCCCGAGGGCGAGGGTCGCTATACGCCGACCGAGTACGCGCGCGGGCCGTGGGACCCGCGGGCGCAGCACGGCGGTGCCCCGGCGACGCTGATCGCGGGCGCGTTCGAGCGCATGGAGCCCGGCGCCGAGCTGCCGTTCGCGCGCCTCTCCTTCTCCTTCCTGCGGCCGGTGCCGCTCGCGCCGCTGACGCTGACCACGCGCGTCGTGCGCCCCGGCCGCCGCGTGCAGGAGCTCGAAGCGGAATTGCACGCCATCGGCGCGGACGACGGGGCCGAGAGCGGGGAGCTGGTGTGCCGCGCCCACGCGCTGCGGATCGTGCCGGCGCCCGAGCAGCTGCCCGAGCTGGCGTTGCAGGTCGTGAAAGAGAGCGAGCCCCCGCCGCTGCCGGGACGCGAGGAGGGGCACTCGGTGCGCTTTGCGCCGGACGGCGGCGAGTACCGGAGCTTCGCGGCGAGCGCGATGGAAATGCGCTTCCTGCACGGCCGCCCGCTGAAAGGCCAGCTGCCCGAGGTGGGGGTGACGAGCTCCCACGCCCCCGTCGGCACGGCCGGCGTGTGGATGCGGCTGTGCCGCCCGGTGCTCCCGGGCGAGGCCCCCACCCCGCTGGTGTACGCGATGGCGGCGGCGGACTTCGGCAACGGCATCGCCGCGGTGCTGCCGTTCGACCGGTACGTGTTCATCAACGCCGACCTCGCGATCACGCTCAACCGCCGCCCCGAGGGCGAGTGGATCGGCCTCGACGCCCGCACCCTGCTGCACCCCGGCGGGATCGCGTGGGCGCAGAGCGTCATGCACGACGAGCGCGGCCCGTTCGGGCTGGCCACGCAGGCGCTGGTCGTCCAGCCGCGCTGACGAAGTAGTTGCGAACGCACTTACCTTTGATAAGGTTGCACGGACAACTACCTGTGGGTACCCATTCCAGCGGGTAAGACGCTCTCCACCACCCTCTCTCTGAAAAGGAGCTCTCCGATGTCCACACAGTCCGCCAGCCCAGCCGCCGCAACCCTCCCCGTCCCCGCGGGCACATGGAAGGTAGACCCCGTCCACTCGAGCGTCGAGTTCCAGGTCAACCACCTCGGCATCGCCACCGTCAAGGGCCAGTTCAAGGAGTTCGAGGGCACGGTCGAGGTGGGCCCCGACGGCGCCGTCGCGTACGGCACGGTCAAAACCGCGAGCGTCGACACGCGCGAGCCCCAGCGCGACGACCACCTGCGCTCGGCGGACTTCTTCGAGGTCGAGAAGTACCCCGAGATCGGCTTCCGCTCGACCGCGATCCGCACGACGGGCGAGGACGAGTTCGAGATCGACGCCGACCTGAGCATCCACGGGGTCACGCGCCCGGTCACGCTGCAGGCGACGCTGGAGGGTTACGAGCCCGAGGACCACCAGGGCAACACGCGCGTGGGCCTCTCCGCGAGCGCGCAGATCAACCGCTCGGACTTCGAGATGCGCTTCAACGCCGCGCTGGGCTCGGGCAACATGGTTGTCAGCGACAAGGTGAAGATCCTCGTCGACGTCTCCGCCGTGAAGGCCGCCTGAGGGTTCCGCCCGACCAGCGCACGAACCGCGGCGCCCAGGCCTCGCCCACCGCGGCGAGGATCTGGGCGCCGAGCCTTACCTGACCACGACATCCCCCATGGCCTCGTCGATCGCGGCGAGGATGGGGGCGTCGAGCACAACGCCGGACGCCGCGGCATTCGCGTGCACCTGCTCGGGCCGGCTGGCGCCGACGATCGCCGAGGCGACGTTGGGCTCGCGCAGCACCCAGGCGAGCGCCAGCTGCGCCATCGTCAGCCCCGAGCCCTCCGCGATCGGCACCAGCCGCTGCACCGCCTCCAGCACGCGGTCGTCGAGCAGGCGGTCCATGAACGCGTTCATCTCGTCGCTGGCCGCGCGCGAGTCGGAGGGCGGCGGCGACCCGGGCGGGTACTTCCCGGTGAGCACCCCTTGCGCGAGCGGCGACCACACGATCTGCGAGATCCCCTCGCGTTCGCACAGCGGGATCACCTCGGCCTCGGGGGCACGCCAGATGATCGAGTACTGCGGCTGGCTGGAGACCCAGCGCTCGACGTCGGGCAGCTCCAGCGACTCGGCGATCCGCTGCGCGGGCCACTCGCTGAAGCCGATGTGGCGCGCCTTGCC
>CAYNGQ010000020.1:0-1855 GCA_964396735.1 uncultured Solirubrobacteraceae bacterium
CACGTCGGCACCGCCACCGCCGCGGCCGGCAAGCCCAGCGCCACGCAGATTGTGGTTGCCGCTCCGGCGATTCGCTTGCGCACCGCGCCCCCTTGCTCCATCGTCGCCTCAGCCCCCGATACGCGCGTTCCGCAGCGGGAGGTTGTCGTGCGTGACCGTAGCCTGCGCGGCGGACGCCTTGGCCTCGGAGTCGCGCCCCCTCCCGGAGACCTGCTCCCAGCCGCGCTCAACCACCCGCGGGGTTGGGGCCCTTCACCGGCCGCAGCGGCCTGACCTTGGCGACAGGCGGCTCGATGCGCCCGCCGGAGAGCTCCCCCACCGCGCGCTCCAGCGCCCCGATGCGGCTGGAGAGGCCCTGCAGCGCCTCCGCGATCGGGTCGGGCAGGTGGATCCAGTCGGCGTCGGGGCCCTCCGGGCGGCGTCCGTCCACGCGCACCGGGTGGCCGGGGTTGCCCACCACGGTGGAGTTGGGCGGCACGTCGGTGATCACGACCGTGTTGGCGCCGATCTTCGCGCCGTGGCCCACGGTGATCGGGCCCAGCAGCTTGGCGCCGGAGCCGATCGTCACGTTGTCCTCCACTGTCGGGTGGCGCTTGCCGGTGGCGAAGCCCGTGCCCCCCAGGGTCACGCCCTGGTAGAGCGTCACGTCGTCGCCGATCGTCGCGGTCTCCCCCACCACCACGCCGGCGCCGTGGTCGATGAACAGGCCCTTGCCGATCTGCGCCGCCGGGTGGATCTCGATGCCGGTGAGCGTCCGCGTCAGCGTCGACATCGTGCGCGGCAGCAGCGGTACCCCCGACTCGTGCAGCGCGTGCGCCACCCGGTGGGAGAGCAGCGCGTGGATACCCGGCCAGGTCGCCACGATCTCCGCCGGCCCCACCCCGCGGGCGGCGGGATCGCGGTCACGCGCCGCCGCCACGTCGCGGCGCAACTCCTTGACGACCCCCGCGAAGGTGCCCAGTCCCAGCATCCCCACAGGGTAGCGGCGGCGGCTCCCCATCCAGCCGCTCTCGCCATCGCCGCCATGTACTCGAGCTTCGCGTGGGGAAGCCACACGCAACCCCGCCCCCGACCCCCCTTGTGGGGGTCCTTATCCCAAATAAAGACTCTACGGCGCGAAGAACGCCTGTGACACATAACGCTCGCCCGAGTCCGGCACGATCGCGACAATCCGCTTGCCCTTTGAGTCCGGGCGCTCCGCCACCTGGAGCGCCGCCCATAGCGCCGCGCCGCCGGAGATGCCCGCCAGCAGGCCCGTGCGCCGCGCGCAGCTCCATGCCGTGTGGATCGCGTCCTCGTCGCTCACCGCGATCACCTCGTCGAGCAGCTCGCGCTCCAGCACCGGCGGCACGAAGCCCGCGCCGATGCCCTGGATGCGATGGGGGCCGAGCTTGCCGCCCGACAGCACCGCCGAGCCCCGCGGCTCGACCGCGACGATCCGCAGGTGCCCGTTGCGCTCGCGCAGGTACCCGCCGGCGCCGGTGATCGTCCCGCCGGTGCCCACCCCCGCCACCAGCACGTCGGGCGCGCCTTCCATGGCGCGCTCGATCTCCGGGCCGGTCGTGCGCCGGTGCGCCTCGGGGTTGGCAGGGTTTGAGAACTGGTCGGGCAGCCACACGTCCTCCTCGCGCGCCAGCTCCCTTGCCGCCGCCACCGCCTCGCTCATCCCGCCCAGCGACTCGGTGATGCTCACCTTCGCCCCGTACAGCTTCAGCAGGCTCTCGCGCTCGCGACTCATGCCCTGGGGCAGCGTCAGCACGAGCTCGTACCCCTTGGCCGCACACACCATCGCCAGCGCGATCCCCGTGTTGCCGCTCGTCGCCTCCACGATTCGCGTCCGTCCCGGCTGGATCTC
>CAYNGQ010000021.1:0-4667 GCA_964396735.1 uncultured Solirubrobacteraceae bacterium
CCGGCGCTGGAGGACCACTGGAGCGACGTGTGCGCGGCCTTCCACGACGCCGACGCCCACCACCTGTATGTGAGCCCCGATGAGGTACGGGCGGCGCTGCAAGAGCGCACGCGCATCTGGCTCTCCTCGCTCGCCGCCGACCAGGAGCTGCAGCTGCGCGCGCAGTCGGCCGACACCGCGGCGCGCTCGCTGGCAGAAGCCGAGCCGCAGCTGGAGAAGCTGGTTCGCTCGGGCTACCGCACAGTGGTGACCTTCCCCCACCGCGGCGAGGGGGAGCGCGCGGGGTACAACCTCGCGCGCCTCAAAGCCACGTGGCTTGCGGAGGCCGGTGAACCGACGGACCGGCTCAGCGCCTCATCGGGAGCGGAGAGCGCCTCCGTGCCGGAATCGGCCTCGCGCCTTGCCGGGGTAGACGTGACGGCGGCGCCGCTCGAGCCCTCGCTGCGCTTCGCCGTCGCCTCCCTGCGCGAGGGCTTCATTGCGCCCTCGCTGAAGCTCGCGGTGTTCCCCGAGCACCGCCTGCTGCGCCGCCGCCGCGCCGAGCGGCCTGATGTAAGCGCCGACGGCCGCCCGCGCCGCGGCGCGCTGCGCTCCTTCACCGAGCTGCGCACCGGCGACATCGTCGTCCACGAAGACCACGGCGTGGCGCGCTTCGCGGGCTTCGAGACGCGCACCGTGGCTGGCGTCACGCGCGACTACCTCTACCTCGAATACCAGGGCGACGACCGCGTGTACGCGCCCACCGAACAGCTCGCGAAGATCTCCCGCTACCTCGGAGCCGGCGCCGATCACCCGCCACTGTCGAAGCTCGGAGGCTCGCGCTGGGATGCGATGAAGTCGCGCGCGCGTCGCGCCGCGCAGGAGCTGGCGGGCGAGCTGCTCTCCCTCTACGCCGAGCGCCGCCGCCGCGCCGGGCACGCCTTCGAGCCCGACTCCGAGTGGGAGCGCGAACTGGAGCAGCGCTTCGCCTACACCGAGACGCCCGACCAGCGCGATGCGATCGAGGCGGTGAAGGCCGACATGGAGCGGCCGCGTCCGATGGACCGCCTGATCTGCGGGGACGTCGGCTACGGCAAGACCGAGGTGGCGCTGCGCGCGGCATTCAAGGCAGCCACGCAGGGCAAGCAGGTGCTGATGCTGGCGCCCACGACGATCCTTGCGCAGCAGCACTTCGGGACCTTCTCCGAGCGCCTGGCCGACTATCCAGTGACGATCGACCACGTCTCCCGCTTCCGCACCCCCGCGGAGCAGAAAGAGGCGATCGCGGGCTTCGCCAAAGGCGGGGTGGACATCCTGATCGGCACCCACCGCGTGCTCTCGCGCGACGTCCGCGCGAAGGACCTCGGCCTGCTCGTGGTCGACGAGGAGCAGCGCTTCGGCGTGAAGCAGAAGGAGCTGCTGCGCCAGCTGAAGCTGAAGGTGGACGTGATCTCGATGTCCGCCACCCCGATCCCTCGTACCCTGCAGATGTCCCTCGCCGGTCTGCGCGACATCTCCGTGATCGAGACCCCCCCGGAGGGCCGCCGACCGGTGCGCACCTATGTCGGCGAGTACGAGGAGGAGCTGGTCAGGGGCGCGATCATACGCGAGCACGAGCGCGGTGGGCAGGCCTTCTTCATGCACAACCGCGTGGAGTCGATCGACGAGACGGCCGAGCGCTTGCGCGCGCTGTGCCCCGGGGTGCGTTTCGCCGTGGCGCACGGCCAGATGGGCGAGGGGGAGCTGGAGAGCGTGATGATGGACTACCTGCGCGGCGGCGCGGAGGTGCTGGTGTGCACCTCGATCATCGAGTCCGGTATCGACATCCCCCAGGCCAACACGCTGATCGTCGAGCACGCCGACGCCTTCGGCCTCGCCCAGCTCTACCAGATCCGCGGGCGCGTCGGACGCAGCCGCGAGCGCGCCTACGCCTACCTGCTGTACGACTCCGCCGCGGCGCTCACCCCGGAGGCCGCGCAGCGGCTCTCGGCGCTCTCGGACTACACCGAGCTGGGGTCGGGCTTCAAGATCGCGATGCGCGACCTGGAGATCCGCGGCGCGGGCAACCTGCTGGGCGACGAGCAGTCCGGGCACGTGGCGGCACTGGGCTTCGAGCTCTACATGCAGATGCTCGACGAGGCCGTCCGAGAAGGCGCAAGCGCCGCTTCGGACCCAGCCCACCCCGGCATGTCCGAGGAGGAGCTCCCCGAGCCCGTGCGCCTCGACGTCAACGTCGACGCCTACGTACCCCCCGATTACGTCCCTTACGAGCAGGCCAAGATCGAGATCCACCGGCGCGTGGCGGGCGCGCTGGAGGTGGCCGACGTGGAGCGCCTGCGCGAGGAGCTGGAGGATCGCTTCGGCCCCGTGCCCGAGCCGCTCGCCAACCTGCTGGCGCTGCAGCGCGCCCGCATCAAGCTCGGCCAGGCGGGGGCGCGCGCGGTGAGCTTCCGCGGCGATCGCCTCGCGGTCACGCCGATCGACCTCGACTCCGCCCGTGCGCGGCGCCTGCGCGAGCAACTGCCCGAGGCGCTGTACGAGTCGGGCAGATCGCAGGTGTCGGTGCGCGTCCCGCGCGAGGGCCCGGAGCGCTTCCCCGCCGTCGTGCGCGCCGCCGACGTGCTGCTGGCGGTCGTGCGCGAGGCCGCTTAGGGCGACCCGGCGGGCGAGCATCAGCCGGAATCTGACGCATAGCGCAATTGCGCAAAAGCCGCATAAGAGTCCTTAAGAAACTCGTTAGACGCCCGTTACGGACATCCACTACAGTGCAGTTCCTGTGATCAAGCCGATCCGTTGTGCCGCGGCGCTGGGCGCCGTTTTCTTTGCCGCTTCAGGGCTCGCCGCGTGCGGTAGCGGCGGCATTCCCGGCGACGCCGTAGTGCAGGTCAACGGCCAGCCGATCACGAAAGCGACCCTGGATCACTGGGTGGGTGTGGCGGCCGCCTCTTCGAGCGCAACTGCCGCGGGGCAGAAGGCGGCCAAGCCGGTCGTCCCCGACCCGCCGAGCTACACCAACTGCATCGCCCACCTCAAAGAAGTCGAACCGAAGCCCGCCAAGGGCCAGAAGCCAAAGACCGAAGCGGAGCTCAGAGCGGAGTGCGAACAGCAGTACACCGCCCTCAAGCAGCAGGCGCTGAGCTACCTGATCGGCGTCGAGTGGGTATTTGGGCAGGCCGAAGAACAGGGGATCAAGCTCAGCGACAAGGAAGTCGAGACGAAGTTCAACGCGCTCAAGAAGCAGTCGTTCCCCAAGGAAGGCGAATTCCAGAAATTTATGGCGCGCACCTCGTATACCGTCAGCGACCTGCTGCTGCGGGTGAAGTACGGGATGCTCACGACCAAGATCCAGGAAAAGGTCACCAAGGAAGCCAAGAAGAGCGTGGATGCTGCGGCGGTGGCGAAGTACTACGACGAACACAAGTCTCAGTACGGCAAACCGGAATCGCGGGATCTGAGGATCGTGCTCACCAAGACCGAAGCCGAGGCCAAGCAGGCTAAGCAGGAAATCGAATCGGGCAAGAGCTTCGCGAGTGTCGCCAAGAGCAAGTCGATCGACCCGACCAGCAAGAGCACGGGCGGGGAAATCAAAGGCGTCGTCAAGGGGCAGGAGCAGAAGGCGCTCAGCGAAGCGGTGTTCGCCGCCAAGCAGGGTGTGCTCGGCGGGCCGGTGAAGACGCCGTTCGGCTACTACGTCTACGAAGTCAAGGCGATCCACCCCTCCAGCCAGCAGGCCCTCGCGCAGGTGAGAGAAACAGTCAAGAGCCAGCTCGCATCCACCCAGCAGCAGGCCGCGTTCACCAAGTTCGTCAAGGAATTCCGCACGCGCTGGGAAGGGCGCACCGAATGCCGCGCGGGCTACACGGTGCAGGACTGCAAAGGCTACAAAGCGCCCAAGGCAGCCGCCGGAGCGGCAGCCGCGACGGGTGCCACCGGGACGGCGGGCGCCGCCGGATAGGCGGCGCTACACAAGATCGTGGATTTGCGCTAGAGTCGGCCCGCTGTGTTCAAGCCAATTCGTTGTATCGCGGCGCTGAGCGCCGTTTTCTTTGCGGCCGTGGGACTCGCTGCGTGCGGTGGCGGCATCCCCAGCGACGCGGTGGTGCAGGTCAACGGCCAGCCGATCACAAAGGCGACGTTCGAACATTGGATGGGAGTGGCGGCCTCCGCCAGCGCGGCGGCGGTGCCGGGGCAGAAAGCGCCCAAAGCGGTCGTGCCCGACCCGCCCGCCTACACCAGCTGCATCGCTCATCTCAAAGAAGTCGAACCGAAGCCCGCCAAGGGGCAGAAGCCAAAGACCGAAGCGCAGCTGAAGTCGCAGTGCGAACAGCAGTACAAAGCGCTGCAGCAGACGACGCTGGGCTTCCTGATCAGCGCCGACTGGGTGATCGGGCAGGCCGAAGAACAGGGGGTCAAGCTCAGCGACAAGGAAGTCGAGAAGAAGTTCAACGAACTCAAGAAGCAGCAGTTCCCCAAGGAAGCGGAATTCGAGAAATTCCTGGCCACCACGGGGCAGACGGTGTCCGACCTGCTGCTGCGGGTGAAGCTCAGCATGCTCACGACCAAAATCCAGGAAAAGGTCACCAAGGAAGCCAAGAAGAGCGTGAACGAAGCGGCGGTGGCGAAGTACTACGACGAACACAAGTCTCAGTACGGCAAACCGGAATCGCGGGATCTGAGGATCGTGCTCA
>CAYNGQ010000022.1:0-1567 GCA_964396735.1 uncultured Solirubrobacteraceae bacterium
GGCAGCGTGGCGGGCAGGCGCTCGAGCCCGTCGATGCGCGCGACCTCCTCGATCAGGTCGACCTCGCGGGCGACGTCCTCGCGGCGCAGCGCCGGCACGGTGACGTCCAGGCCGTCCTCGCGGAGCGTGGTGGCGAAGTCGAGCGCCTCGAGGATCTCCGCCTGGCGCGCCACCGCCACGGGCACCCCAAGGATCGCCCGCACCCGGCGTTCGCGCAGCCTGAGCGTCCGCGGGGCGGGCGGGACCCATGCTCCATCGGCGCCGAGGTCGATCGTCCCGGGCAGGAGCGTGGCGCCGCACAGCTCGAGCATCAACTGCGACGCGACGGCCTGGGCGTGCAGGCACTGCTCGGGGGCAAGGCCCTTCTCGAAGCGCCCCGACGCCTCGCTGCGCAACCCCAGCGCCCAGGAGGAGCGATGGATGTTGGGCCCGCTCCAGTTGGCGACCTCGAGCAGCACCCGTGTGGTCGCCTCCCCCACCTCCGAGCGCGCGCCGCCCATCAGCCCGGCGATCGAGGTGGGGCCCTCGGCGTCCTCGATTACCACCATCTCGCCGTCGAGCGTGCGGGTCTGCCCGTCGAGCGTCTGCACTCGCTCGCCGTCGGCGGCGCGGCGCACCGTCAGGCGCGCGCCGGCGACGCGGTCGAGGTCGAAGGCGTGCAGCGGCTGGCCGGTGAGCAGCATCGCGTAGTTGGTTATGTCCACCACGTTGTTGATCGGGCGCTGCCCGGCGGCGCTCAGCCGCGCCTTCAGCCACGGCGGTGAGGGCGCGATCGTGACGTTCTCGAACACGCGCGCGGTGAAGCGGGGGCAGAGCTCGGGGCAGCGCACCTCGACCGTGGCCGGCGCGGCGCCACCGCTCGCCGGCAGCGGCCCCGGGCTGCCGGGGTCCTCGCTCCACGGCGCGGGTGCCAGCGCGGCGCCGGTAGCGGCGTGCAGCTCGCGCGCGACCCCGTACACGCCCAGGCAATCGGGGCGGTTGGGAGTGATCTCGAGCTCCAGCACCTCCGTCGAGATCGGCAGCACGTCCTGCAGCGGCGTGCCCGGGCGGGGCACCGCGTCGGAACGGCGCGATGCCCCGTCGAGCACCATGATGCCCTTTTGGGCGGGCGGGCTCACATCAATCGGGCTCGAATCAATGCCGAGCTCGCTCTCGGCGAGGATCATCCCTTCGGAGACCACGCCGCGCAGCTTCGCCTTGCCGAGTTTCGTGCCGTCGGGCATCACCGCGCCCGGGCGGGCGACCGCCACCGTCTGCCCGGCGGCGACATTGGGGGCGCCGCACACGATCGTCGCCGGGCCCTCGGGGAGGCCGAGCTCGACGTTGCACACCCGCAGCCGGTCGGCGTTGGGATGCTGCTCGGCGCTCAGCACGTGCCCGAGGACGAAGTTATCAGCGGAGGGCACCCCGTGGTGGTGGATCGCCTCGACCTTCGTCCCCGTCATCGTCAGGCGCTGCTCGATCGCCTGCACGTCCAGGCCGGGATCGCAGTATTCGCGCAGCCATGGCAGTGGCACCCTCATCTCGATGCCCCTCTCCCTATCTGCTCTTTGTGGGAGGGCCGCAT
>CAYNGQ010000023.1:0-2962 GCA_964396735.1 uncultured Solirubrobacteraceae bacterium
CTCCGCCGAGGCCGCAAGCGGGAGCTCGACGCAGCCGAGGCTCTGCGGGGTGCCGAACGAGGCGCGGTCGAAGTTGTGGAGCGCGTCGCCGCCGTTGAAGTAACTGACCCATTTGATCCCAGGATCTTCGTAGTGCGAGCCGTCGGGGTTGGTGCCGCTCATCGTCGTTTCGGGGAGGTGCTCGAACACCGGGAACGTCCCGAGTTCGGTTTCGGCCCCGGAGATGCCCGTGTTCGCAGGCGAGCTGATGATCGTCTGGCCGTTGTGCCACAGCGTCATCATCTCTGGGATTTCGCGGTGCACGTACACGTAGCTGTAACCGCTGGTCAGACGCTTGCCGGCGATCGCGTTGGTGAGCAGCATGCGCCACACGGTCGGTCCCGCGACCCCATCGACGGTGAGGTTGTTTTCGTTCTCGAACTTCATCACCGCGCCCTTGGTGATCACGGTCGCAAGGTTCGGGTTCCACATCGCCTGCAGCTGGTGGGGAGTGTTCGGATAGCGCCAGCTGAAGCTGCCGCTGGGAGGTTCGACCGCCGCCTGCGCCTCCGCGCTCGGCGTGCGGGACACGTCGCCCGCCCGCCCGCCCGACGGTTGCCATACGACCGGCAAGTAGCCGGCTTCGGCAAGCAGCTGGTGCAGGCGCAGCGTCGAACCGGGCGGCACGGTCCATTCGATCTGGTTGGTGGTGCGCAGCCCACTCCCGCCCGTCGTGACGGCCACGGCGTGGGGGAGCCGCACCTGCAACTGGGAGTCGAGCGCGGCCCCCAACCCCGATGGGGTGAAGACGAGCGTGTGGCTGTTAACTTCGCGCCAACTCCCGGGCGTGCTCGGCGAGAGCTGGGGGCGAGCCGAGCCCAGCACTTCGCTCACCGGCTTGGAGAACGTCAGGGCAAGCGGCGTGGCGGGAGAGATGCGCGCGCCGGCCGCGGGGAAGCTGACCATCACCGGAGCCTGGGAGGGCGGGAACCAGCTCACCTGCGTGGGCGCCCCAAGCCTCTCCCAGGAGCGCGGCGCGGCGGCGATCTCGATCGCGCCGGTCGACGCCTGCGGTCCGAGCGAGACCGAGCTCTGGGCACGGCTCAGCGTGTGGTGGGTCAAGCCATCGGCGCCGCTCCCGTAGGACACTGCGGACACGGGCTGATCGAAGCTCACGCGCACCGCCGAGCCCGAAGGCACGGTCATCCAGCGCTCGGTCACCTGCGCTGCGGGCGCCCGCAGCGTCAGCTGCTCGTTGCGCTCGCTTCCCAACGCCCAGCCGAGCCATCCCGGCCGGCGAACCTCCACATCCACCGTCACTTGCTCGCCCGGAGTCAGCCGCCTCAGTGGCGTCAGCCGCCCATCTTCGATCGCGAGCGGCACCCTCCGACCGTCTGGCCCGTATGCCCGAACACGCGCGATAGTCCCGCCCAACGGCTGTACCGACACACGTGCGAGCGCCGTCGAATCGCTCGCCAGCGTCACGCCTGAGAATGCCAACACCGCTACAACCAGCAGCACGACGATCAGGACAAGCGTCATCCCCGCGCCAAGCAGGGCACGTGACCGACGATGCTCTTGCGACACGGGGTCACGACGAGCCGAGGTCATCGCCATTCCATGGATCGTACGACGATTTAGTGGAAATCGTCGCGTTTCGCCATGCCACAGCTTTGGCGCTGTCGGCTCCGCCGTAGCTCGCTACGCCGAATTCGGGGACGCCACCGCGACCAGCGCCAGGCCCGCGCGGTAGAGCGCGAACGGCCACAGCGCCCGCGCACGCCGACCGGGGCGGCCCAACGGCGCGCAGGCGAGCGTCGATAGGAATGCCGCCCCCGTGCCCGCAGCAAGCGTGGAGGCAGCGCCCGGCAGGACGCCGCGCCGATACGCCTTGAGCCCCGCGGCGCCCGCGATCACGGGGAGGCCGACGCGCCAGGAGAGGGCGTGGGCGTCCTCGCGGGCGAAGCCCCGTGTGCGCGCGGCGGTAAGGGTGGCGCCGTTGCGCGAGACGCCCGGCAACAGGGCAAGCGCCTGCGCGAGACCGAGCGCGAGACCATCGCGGGGTCCGAAGTCCGCGAGGCTGCGGGCCTCCGGGCGAGTGTCGGCCCAGGCCATCGCGGCGGCACCCGCCGCCAGGCCCGCGGCGAGCGCGCGGGGGCCGCTCGGACGGCGCTCGAGGCGTTGCTCCATGAGGTACCCCATGAGCGCCGGCGGGGCGAGAGCGAACGCCGCCGACGCCAGTGCTCTGCCGTCCAGCTCGCGCAAGGCCTGCCCCAGCTCCCCGCGCAGCGCGAGCGCCAGCGCAGCAGCGGTGCCGGCGTGCAGGGCGACCTCCAGTGAGTTGCGCAGTTCTGGATCCTGCTGGGCATGGGGCCAGCTCAAGAGGCGCGGCAGCAGCGCGATGTGCGCCGAGGAGGAGACGGGCAATACCTCAGTGGGGCCCTGCACAAGGCCCAGCAGCAGTGCGTGGTACAGCGGCAGCTTCGCTCCCTGCGCGGCTCGGGGAGATCCCTCAGCCAACGTCTGTGGGTGACGACTCCGGAGACGAGGCGCGATCGGGGTCCCCCCCGGCAGCTTCGACGGCTACCACCTGACCCCCACGGCGGCGCCAGACGATCCAATAGACAATGCCCACCACGACGAGCGCAACGATCGCGTAGTCGACGTACTCGAAGCCCTTGCGCACGCTTGTCCAGTCTCCACCGAGCGCGTGGCCGGCAATGGCCGGTGCAAGCACCCAGGGAATCGAGCCGATCACAGTGAGCACCGAGAAGCGTGGCAGCGGCATCTTTGCGACGCCCGCCGGGAGTGAGACAAAGGCGCGCACCAGGGGGATCACGCGGCCGAAGAGGACCGTCATTTCGCCGTAGCGCGAGAACCAGCGGTCCGCCCGTTCGATCTGTGTGGGTCCCATGTGCATGAGGTGGCCGTGGCGTTCCATCAGCTCCAGGCGGCCGCCCCGCCCAATCCCGTAGGCGGCCCA
>CAYNGQ010000024.1:0-5683 GCA_964396735.1 uncultured Solirubrobacteraceae bacterium
CTCAAGTTTTCAGGGGCAAGCGACCGATATCGAAATTCATGCCCGCGAGATCATCGATGTCCGCCGCCGCCTCGATGAGATCATCGCCAAGCACACCGGCAAAGCGCTCGAGCAGGTGAGCAACGACACCGAGCGCGACTACTTCATGAGCTCTGAAGAGGCCAAGGAGTACGGCATAATCGACCGCGTCATCTCCGAGCACTAGAGGCTCGGGACACGGCCGCCCCCAAGAGGAGAGATCGCAAAATCATGGCCCGGCCCACAGATTCCAACGAGCAGCTCCTCTGCAGCTTCTGCGGCAAGTCCCAGCGGCAGGTCAAGAAGCTGATCGCCGGCCCCGGCGTGTACATCTGCGACGAGTGCATCGACCTCTGCAACGAGATCATCGATGAGGAGCTCGCGCCCACGCCGATGTTCGACCTCGAGAAACTCCCCACCCCGCGCGAGATCTACGACGTGCTCGACGAGTATGTGATCGGCCAGGAGACCTCCAAGCGCACACTGTCCGTCGCGGTCTACAACCACTACAAGCGCGTGCAGATGATGCAGAACGGCGACTCCGACGTGGAGTTGCAGAAGTCCAACATCCTCTTGCTGGGGCCGACCGGCTGCGGCAAGACGCTGCTCGCGCAGACGCTCGCGCGGATCCTCAACGTGCCGTTCGCGATCGCCGACGCCACCGCGCTCACCGAGGCCGGGTATGTCGGCGAGGACGTCGAGAACATCCTGCTGAAGCTGATCCAGGCCGCCGACTACGACGTCAAGAAGGCCGAGACCGGGATCATCTACATCGACGAGGTCGACAAGATCGCGCGCAAGGCCGACAACCCCTCGATCACGCGCGACGTCTCCGGCGAGGGCGTGCAGCAGGCGCTGCTGAAGATCCTCGAGGGGACCGCCGCCTCGGTGCCGCCGCAGGGCGGGCGCAAGCATCCGCATCAGGAGTTCCTGACGATCGACACGACCAACGTGCTGTTCGTGTGCGGCGGGGCGTTCGCCAACCTCGACAAGGTGATCGAGAAGCGCATCGGCCACAAAGGCGTCGGCTTCGGCTCGGTGATCGACGCCCCCGCCGATCACGACACCGGCGAGGTGTTCGAGAAGTGCCTGCCCGAGGACCTGATCGAGTACGGGCTGATCCCCGAGTTCATCGGCCGCCTACCGGTGATGAGCGCCGTGCACCAGCTCTCGCGCGAGGATCTCGTCTCGATCCTCGTCGAGCCGCGCAACGCGCTGGTGAAGCAGTTCCAGCGCTTCTTCTCCTTCGACGGCATCGAGCTGGTGTTCGCCGAGGACTCGCTGAAGGCGGTCGCCGAGCGGGCGCTGGAGCGCAACACCGGCGCGCGCGGCCTGCGCTCGATCATCGAGGAGATCCTGCTGGAGGTCCAGTTCGAGCTGCCCTCCAGGCGCGACGTGAAGAAGTGCGTGGTCACGCGCGAGACCGTCGAGCAGGGTCGTCCCCCGACGCTGGTCACCGAGGCCGCCCCGGAGGAGGCCCCGGCCGTGGCCGAGGCCAAACCGCGCACGCGGCGTCTGCGCGAAGAGTCGGCCTAGAGACCCGTGCACGACGAGTTCCGCGTACAGGTCCGCGCGAAGGAGCCCGGCGAGGTGATCGACGCGCTGAAGACCTTCCAGATCGCCTACGACGCCGGCCGCGAGCTGCCGCGGCTGGCGATCACGCACGAGGGCGAGCACGTGTTCCTGTATGCCGACTCCGCCGAGGCTGCCGAGCACGCGCGCGAAGTGGTGGAAGGGGCGATTGCCGAGCATTCGATTGACGGGACGGTGAGCGTGATGCGCTGGCATCCGCTGGAGGAGCACTGGGAGGATGCCTCGGCGCCGCTGCCTGCCACCGATGCCGATCGCTCCGCCGAGCACGGACGCTTGGAGGCGCTGGAGACCGAGGAGTCCCAGCAGGCCCACCACGCCGAGTGGGAGGTGCGCATCACGCTGCCCACCCACCACGACGCGCGCTCCTTCGCAGAGCGCCTGCGCGGCGAGGGGATCCCGACAAAGCAGCTCTGGCGGCACCTATTGGTTGGCGCCAACGACGAGGACGACGCCTCCGCGCTGGCGGCGCGCCTGCGCACCGAGGCGCCCGCCGGCAGCGAGATCACCGCGGAGGGCAACGGCCTGGAGTACTGGCAGCTGCTGCACCCCTACGCCTACCTTGGCGGAATCGCCAACTGAGAGCTTCTGTTCTGGCCAGCACATGTGCTGGCCAGCCCACCGGCACATGCGCCGGTGGGGACGGGCCGCATGCGGCCCGTCCTGGCAGGCGCGCATGCGCGCCTGCCCCGGACCGTACATGTACGGTCCGGCCCGCCGGCGCTTGCGCCGGCGGGATCTCTCTCTTAAAGCATGCGCCGGTCCGCCTGCTTGTGCATGCACCGACTGGAACAAAACCGATCCCCGAGGTGTGGGTGGGCAGGCTGGCCATTTACACTCACCCTCCCATGAGCAGGCGCTCCGACGATCTGGAAAGCAGGACCCGCTTCGAGCCCGCGGAGGTCGAGCCGCGGATCGCCGCGCGCTGGTTGGAGAGCGGGCTGTTCCATCCCGAGCCGGAGGGCGAGGCCGCCGAGAACTACTCGATCGCGATTCCTCCGCCCAACGTCACCGGCTCGCTGCACATGGGCCACGCGCTCAACGGCTCGATCCAGGATGTGCTGATCCGCTACCACCGCATGGCCGGGCGGCGCACGAAGTGGATCCTCGGCACCGACCACGCCGGCATCGCCACGCAGGCGCAGGTCGAGAAGGCGCTGCGCGCTGAGGGCCTCACCCGCCAGGAGCTCGGGCGCGAGGAGTTCGTGCGTCGCGTGTGGGAGTGGCGCGAGCACTACGGCCACACGATCGTCGAGCAGTTCAAGCGCCTGGGCGCGTCGTGCGACTACTCCGAAGAGCGCTTCACGCTGGATGAGGGCTACCACCGCGCGGTCGTCGAGGTGTTCGTCGCGCTGTACCGCCAGGGCCTCATCTACCGCGACCGCTACATCGTCAACTGGGATCCCGGCAGCCGCTCGGCGATCTCCGACCTGGAGGTCGAGGAGCGGCGCGAGCGCGACACGCTGTACTCGATCCGCTACGACCTCGACGAGGGTGGCGCAGCCGGCCCGACAGGGCCGGCGAGCCGGGCCCCTCGTTCTTCAGATGTCGGTGGCAGCGTGACGATCGCCACCGTGCGCCCGGAGACGATGCTGGGCGACACCGCGGTGGCGGTGCACCCCGAGGACGATCGCTACCGCGAGCTGGTTGGCCGCCGTGCGATCCTGCCGCTCGTCGGGCGCCACCTGCCGATCATCGCCGACGAGTACGTGAAGATGGAGTTCGGCACCGGCCAGCTGAAGGTCACCCCCGCGCACGACCCCAAGGACTTCGAGATCGGCCGCCGCCACGAGCTCGACCAGGTGTCGGTGATCGGCGAGGACGGGCGCATGTCCGCCGAGGCCGGCGAGCGCTTCGCCGGGCTCACCGTGATGGAGGCGCGCGCGGCGGTGGTGGCAGCGCTGCGCGAGGAAGGCCGGATCGTGGGGGAGGAGGAGTACGAGCACGAAGTCCCCTACTCCCACCGCTCCGGCGAGCGGATCGAGCCGCTGATCTCGCTGCAGTGGTTCATGCGCATGGACGAGCTCGCCGCGCCCGCGATCGACGCCGTGCGCGACGGCCGCGTGCGAATCGTCCCCGACAACCACCGCCGCGTCTACCTCGACTGGATGGAGAACATCCGCCCGTGGTGCATCTCCCGGCAGCTGTGGTGGGGCCATCGGCTGCCGGTGTACTACTGCGGCACCTGTGGTCACGTCCACGTCGCCCCCGTCCCTCCCGAGCGCTGCGAAGCGTGCGGCGGGGAGCTGCGCCAAGAGGAGGACGTGCTCGACACCTGGTTCTCCTCGGCGCTGTGGCCGTTCGCCACGCTCGGGTGGCCTGATCAGACGCCGCAGCTGCACGCCTTCTACCCCACCGCGGTGCTCTCCACTGCGCGTGACATCCTCTTCTTGTGGGTGGCGCGGATGATCATGATGGGCCTGCGCTTCACCGGGGAGGTGCCGTTCGCCGACGTCTACATCCACTCGGTGATCCAGGCGCCCGACGGGCGGCGCATGTCGAAGTCGCTCGGCACCGGCATCGACCCGCTGGATGAGATCGACCGTCATGGCGCCGACGCGGTGCGCTTCGGCCTGCTGGCGATGTCCTCCTCCCAGGACGTGCGCTACTCCGCCGAGAAGGTGCGCCAGGGGCAGGCGCTCGCCAACAAGCTGTTCAACGCCACGCGCTTCGCGCTGTTGCGAATCGCCGGCATGGATCAGGATCCCACCCACCCCGTGGAGCTCGGTGGGATCGAGCCGGCGCCGCGGCCCACCACGATCGAGGACCGCTGGATCCTCTCGCGCCTGCAGGAGATTCTCGCCGACACCGCCGCGCGGATCGAGGACTACGACTTCTCCCACGCCGCTCTGGGGCTCTACGACTTCGTCTACGCCGAGCTGTGCGACTGGTACCTGGAGATCGTCAAGCCGCGGCTGGCGGGCGCGCCGGCACGGGGCGGCGCCAGCGACGGGGCGGCGAATGGTGGCGTGGCAGGCGACGGGCAGGCGAACGGCGCGGCGGGCGACGGGGAGGCGCGGGCAACAACATTCTTTTCGGACTCCAACCAAACCGCAGCGGCGCCGCGGGAGGATCGCGAGGCGCTGGCCGCCACGCTGCTCTACGTGCTGCGCGAGACGGTCGCGCTCGCGCACCCCGTGATCCCGTTCGTCACCGAGGAGCTGTGGTCGTATCTGGATCATTCCGGCGAGCTGCTGGCGGGCAGTCCCTACCCGCGGGCCGACGCGTCGCTGATCGACCGCGACGTCGAGATCGAGCTGGAGCGCGTCATCGAGGCGGTCACGCTCGTGCGCGGCTGGCGCGACTCCGTGAACGCGCCCCCAGGGGCGCTCGTGCGCGCGCGCATCGACGCGCGCGGGTACGAGTCCACCGCCGCGATCCTCGCCAGCCTCGCCCGGCTCGACCTGGGTGACGGTGCCGGCGACGACGGCGGTGTGCCATCCGTGGCCTCGATCTCGGTGCCGTGCGGCACCGTCGAGGTGCTCTCCGCGGAGGGGCTCGACCTCGAAGCCGCCGAGCGACGGCGCACGGCCACGCGGGCGAAGCTCGACGGCGAGATCGCCCGCGTCGAGGGCAAGCTCGCCAACGCCGGCTTCGTGCAGCGCGCGCCGGCGGAGGTGGTCGAGGGCGAGCGCGCCAAGCTGGCTCGCCTGCGCGGTGAACTGGAGGCGCTGTGAGCGGGCGCGGAGGCGTCGGCGTCGGCGGTGGCGGTGACGGTGACACGCACGGCGAGGGCCGGGGCGGCGGTGGGCGCGCGAGTGCGGGTCTCCCAACCGGCGGCCCATCCGGTGGGCAGTCCTGGAGCGGCGAGCGCGCCGAGCGTCACCTGCGCTCGCTGGAGCTGTTCGGGATGCGCTTCGGCCTCGACCGGATGCAGCGCATGATGACCGTGTTGGGCTCCCCACAGCGGCGCTTTCGCTCGGTGCACGTGGTCGGCACCAACGGCAAGACATCCACCACGCGCATGATCGCCGCGATCCTCGAGCGCCACGGGCTGCGCACCGGTGCCTACCTCTCCCCCCACCTGGTCTCCTACTCCGAACGGGTTCAGATCGGCGAGCGCGACATCTCGAGC
>CAYNGQ010000025.1:0-2720 GCA_964396735.1 uncultured Solirubrobacteraceae bacterium
GACCGCGGGCATGAGCCTGCGCGGCTTCGTTTGCTTCTCCTCGGCGGCGGCGGCGTTCGGCAACCCCGGCCAGGGCAGCTACGCGGCGGCGAACGCGTTCCTCGACGCGCTCGCCGCGCACCGTCGCGCGTGTGGCCTGGCCGGCAGCTCGCTGGCGTGGGGCGCGTGGGCGCAGGAGCGGGGGATGGCGGGCGGCCTCGACGAGGCGGCGCGCGCGCGGATGGCGCGGCTTGGCCTCGGCGAGCTCTCACCGGAGGAGGGCCTGGCGCTGCTCGACGCCGCGGAGCGAGTCGATCGCGCGCTGCTGCTGCCGATCCAGCTCGACCTGCGGCGGATCGGCGCCGCGGCGGCTGGCGGCGGCGATCCGCCGGCGCTGCTGCGCGGTTTGGTGCGTGTCCCGGCGCGGCGCGCGGCGCAGGGCGGCGGTGGGGCGCTCGCGCGGCGGCTCGCGCAGGTGCCGGAGGGCGAGCGGGAGCGCGTGGTGCTGGAGTTGGTGCGCGCGGAGGTCGCGGCCGTCCTCGGCCACGCCTCGGCGCAGGCGGTTCCCGAGCGGCGCGCCTTCACCGAGCTCGGCATGGACTCGCTCGCGGCGGTGGAATTGCGCAACCGGCTGGCGGCCAGCACGGGGCGCACGCTGCCGGCGACGCTCGTGTTCGATCACCCGACGCCGGCGGCGGTGGCGGAGCACCTGCTGGGCGAGCTGCTGGACGCCCGCGGCGTGGCCGTGAGCGTCGCGCCGGCGGCGGCCGCGCTCGACGAGCCGATCGCGATCGTCGGGATGAGCTGCAGATATCCGGGTGGGGGGCGCCCGGTTCACTCACCGGCGCAGCTGTGGGAGCTGGTGGCTCGGGGAGGCGACGCGATCGCCGAGTTTCCGGCCGATCGCGGCTGGGATCTGGAGGGCTGGCGCCGTGCGGACCCGGGCGCCGTGCGCGAAAGCGGGTTCCTCTACGACGCGGGTGAGTTCGACGCCGGGTTCTTCGGCATCGGCCCGCGCGAGGCGCTGGCGATGGACCCCCAGCAGCGGCTGCTGCTCGAAGTCTCCTGGGAGGCGCTCGAAGATGCCGGGATCGCCCCGGAGTCGCTGCGCGGCAGTCAGACCGGGGTCTATGCGGGGTCGATGTACCACGACTACACGACGGGCCCGGGTGCGCTGCCGCCGGAGACCATGGGCTACGTCGGGACCGGCAACTCCGGGAGCGTGCTCTCCGGCCGCGTCTCCTACGTGTTCGGATTGGAGGGCCCGGCGGTGACGATCGACACCGCCTGCTCCTCCTCGTTGGTGGCGCTGCACCTGGCGTGCGGGTCGCTGCGCGGGGGGGAGTGCCGTCTGGCGCTGGCGGGCGGCGTGACCGTGATGGGGACGCCGGGCGCGTTCATGGAGTTCGGCCGCCAGGGCGGGCTTGCGCCTGACGGGCGCTGCAAGTCCTACGCGAACGCTGCCGATGGGGTCAGCTGGAGCGAGGGCGTGGGGGTGTTGGTGCTGGAGCGGCTCTGCGACGCGCGGCGCAACGGCCACGAGGTGCTGGCGGTGGTGCGCGGCAGCGCGGTCAACCAGGATGGCGCGAGCAACGGGTTGACGGCGCCGAACGGCCCCTCTCAGCAGCGGGTGATCATGCAGGCGCTGGCGAACGCGCGGGTCGCTCCGGGCGAGGTCGATGTCGTCGAGGGCCACGGCACCGGCACGACGCTGGGCGACCCGATCGAGGCGCAGGCACTGTTGGCCACCTATGGGCAGGATCGCCCCGGGGACTCACCGCTGTTGCTGGGGTCGATCAAGTCGAACATCGGGCACACCCAGGCGGCGGCGGGCGTGGCCGGGGTGATCAAGGTGGTGCAGGCGATGCGCCACGGGCTGCTGCCGCCGACGCTGCACGTGGACGAGCCCTCGCGGGAGGTCGATTGGAGCGCCGGAGCCGTCTCGCTCCTGACCGAGCAGACGCCGTGGCCGCGCAACGGGCGCCCGCGACGCGCGGGGGTCTCCTCGTTCGGGATCAGCGGTACCAACGCGCACGTGATCCTCGAGGAGTCACCGGCGCAGGAGGGCGTTGCCGGCGGCGAGGATGGCCTCGCGCCCGCCGGCGAAGATGCGGCCGCGATCGAGAGCGCTGCCACCGGCTTGGTCGCTGCCACCGGCTTGGTCGACGGCGCAGACGTGCCCTGGGTGCTCTCGGGTCGTGGCGCGGACGGGCTGTGTGGGCAGGCGGAGCGGTTGGCGCGGTTCATCGGTGAGTCGGAGCTGGATCCGGCGGACGTCGGGTTTTCGCTCGCGTGCCGTCCGGTGCTCGAGCAGCGGGCGGTGGTGCTGATCGAGTCCCCGACCACCCGTGGGCGCGAGGAGTTGCTGGCGGGCGTTGGCGCGGTTGCCGCGGGAGCGTCCGCGCCGAGCGTGGTCGCGGGTGTGGCGGGGGGCTCGCGGGAGCGGGTTGTCTTCGTGTTTCCGGGGCAGGGTGCGCAGTGGGAGGGGATGGCGGTCGAGCTGCTGGATTCCTCGCCGGTGTTCGCGGGGCGTATGCGGGAGTGCGGCGAGGCGCTGTCGCCATATGTCGATTGGCGGCTGGAGGGGGTGCTGCGGGGTGAGCCGGGCCAACCGGGGCTGGAGCGGGTCGATGTGGTGCAGCCGGCGCTGTTCGCGGTGATGGTGTCGCTGGCCGCGCTGTGGCAGTCCTATGGCGTGGTGCCGGAGGCGGTGATCGGCAATTCCCTGGGGGAGATCGCTG
>CAYNGQ010000026.1:0-1963 GCA_964396735.1 uncultured Solirubrobacteraceae bacterium
TCGAGACCACCCAGATCGCGCCCACGATCCTCGACCTGCTCGGGCTCGACCCGGACGCGCTGCAAGCGGTCCAGATCGAAGGCACCCCGGTGCTGCCCGGCATCGCTCGCCACTGACGGACCGGCTCCGACCCATCGGGCGCCTCCAGCGCGGGGCGCCCGATGGTCGGCGTTTAGCATGCGATCGCTTTACCACCGCATACGGCTTACTAATAGTGCTCCGTTAGGTTGGTGGTGGGCGTAGCTGGTGGTCGGGCGGCAGCTCTCTGTGGCAGGTGGGGCAGGTTCCGTGCCAGCAGGCCAGGAGCGTTTGTAGCTCCCGGACGACCCGGAAGAGGGTTAGGCTGCCGCCCTGGCTGGAGGGCGCCGGGTTCGCTCCAGGGTGAGGAACGCGTGCGCGATGGAGACGAGGGTGACGTGGTGGTGCCAGCCGCGGTAGGTGCGGCCCTCGAAGTGGTCGAGGCCGAGTGCGTCCTTGAGCTCGCGGTAGTCGTGCTCGATCCGCCAGCGCAGCTTCGCGAGTTTCACCAGCGTCTTTAGTGGCGTGTCGGGCGAGAGGTTGGAGAGCCAGTACTTGGTCGGCTCGTCCTTGCCAGGGGGCCACTCGCACAGCAGCCAGCAGACCTGGATCTCCTCGCCGTTTCTGTTGGCGTCGTTGCGCAAGTGGACGTTCGCGGGGCGAACCTTCAGCGCCAAGAACCTCGACGTCATGCTGCCGCGTGTGCCCTCTCGCCAGGTGACTGTCTGAGCGGCCTGCTTGCCGGCGGCGAGCGCCAGCGCCTTCAGCGAGGATGGCTCCTGGCGGTAGCGCGGCTTGGGCGGCCTGCCGGTCCCTTTCCACTCCGGTCGCTCGGGCTGGACGCCTTGACCATAGGCAGAGGTGGCGCCCTTGACGTCCAGCACGTACTGCAGCTCGCGCTCCTGAAGAGCACAGCGGAACTCGGTGATATCCCCGTACGCGCCGTCGCCGAGGATCACCGGCGGCAGGAGTCCCCACGAGCGAAGCTCATCGATCATCTCGAGCGCCTGTCGCCATTTCTCGACGTGGTGCGCATCCTGCGGCAGCTTGGCTTTCTCGCGCCGCTGCTGGTTGAACTCGCTGTCCTCGTCCCACTCCTCAGGGATGAACAGCCGCCAGTCAAGCGGACACGACGCCTGCTCTGACGCGGCGCTGATCGACACCCCGAGCTGGCAGTTGCCGACCTTCCCCAGCGCGCCGGAATACTGGCGCGCGACCCCGACCGACATCTTCCCGAACTTCGGGAACCCCGTGTCGTCAACAACCCACGCCTCGGGCTCGATCTCGGCGCTCATGCGTACCGCCAGCTCCCTGCGCACAGGCTGCCAATCCCACGGCGACTGGTTCACGAACTGCTGCAAGCACTGCTCGTCCCCGTCATCGAGCCTCCCAGCCATCGGCTCGATCGACTTGCGCTTGCCATCCAACATCAACCCACGCAGATACACCCCACCCCAACGCCGCTGGTCCTTCCGGCGCATCGACCCGAACATCTCCCCCGCGAACTCCTCCAACCGCCCCCGCACACACGCAAGCTCACCCAGCGAAAGACCAGCCACAGCCTGCATCTTGACCTCCCCAATCGACAACAGCATCGACGAGAGATTCGAGAACCCACCCCAGACTCCTTCAACCTAACGGAGCACTACTAATGCCGGCCCCCCGAACATCTACGATCTTTATCGCGGTCTCGCGCCACGGCAGCTCATTGCCATTGCCTACGAGCGCGAGTTGCCGCGTGCCCACGAAGATGCCCAGATCCTCGTCGATCAGCAGCGTGTCGATACGTTCTTGAAGGTCTTGGCCGCCTTCAATCCGTCCTTTGGGGCCGATGTCCTCGGTCGTCAAAGTCGAACTGCCTCCGACTGTGCAGCATCACGCTCGCCAGCAGACGTCGGGCGAGCCAGCTCCCACCACCAAAATACCGTCGTGAGCCGTTGCGTCG
>CAYNGQ010000027.1:0-2547 GCA_964396735.1 uncultured Solirubrobacteraceae bacterium
AACGCCTTCGCGATCCCCCTCGTCTTCATCCAGGACGTCCCCGGCTTCATGGTCGGCACCAAGGTCGAGGCCGAAGGGATCATCCGCCACGGCGCCAAGATGCTGTACGCCGTCGCCAACGCCACCGTCCCCAAGATCACGGTGATCACCCGCAAGGCGTACGGCGCCGGCTACTACGTTATGAACGGCCGCGCCTACGAGCCCGACCTGATCGTCGCGTGGCCCTCCGCCGAGATCTCGGTGATGGGCGCCGAGGGCGTCGTCGAGATCGCCTTCCGCAAAGTCGTCGAGGAAGCGGAGGATCCGGCGGCCAAGCGCGCCGAGCTGATCGAGGCGTTCCGCAAACAGTTCGACGTCTACATCGCCGCCGGCAACGACCTGATCGACGACGTGATCGACCCGCGGGAGACGCGCGCCGTGATCTGCCGGGCGCTGGAGATGTCCGCGAACAAGAAGGTCGAGCGGCCCTGGAAGCGCCACGGGGTGGTGCCGGTATGAGGCCCGTATGCCGGCGCGCTATTGCGTCCTCGGTCACTCATGTGCGAAGCACATTTCGCTCCCTGCGTCCTTGTATCGCTTGGCCTACGGGCCTCATACGCGCGTTCCCTATCACCGAGGTGAGAGATGAGCCTTGAGGATCCGGTCGTCATCACCTGCGCGATCTCCGGCGTGCTGGCCAACCGCGAGCAGTGCCCGGCGATCCCGTACACCCCCGCGGAGTATGCGGCCGAGGCGCGGCGGATCGTGGACGAGGGCGGGACGATGATCCACATCCACGCGCGCACCCCCGACGGCGGGGCGAGCTTCGAGGTTGAGGACTACAAAGCGATCTCCGACGCCATCCGCGCGGAGGTGGGGAACGCCGCGATCATCAACTTCTCCACTGGCGCCATGGGGGTGAGCGTGGAGAAGCGCGTGGCCTACCTGCGCGAGTGTCGCCCCGAGGTGGCGGCGCTGAACATGGGCTCGATGAACTACGCCAAGTATTCGCGCTCGCGCAAGGACTTCGTCTTCAACATGGTGTTCGCCAACCCCTTCGGCGAGATCATCGAGCTGCTGGGCGCGATGCGCGAGTTGGGCATCAAACCGGAGCACGAGTGCTTCGACCTCGGCCACGTCGGCAGCCTGGAGCCGCTGATCGACATGGGCGTGCTGGAGGCGCCGCTGCACGTGGACTGCATCATGGGCGTGCTCGGCGGGGTGCCCCCGGGCGCGCGCAACCTCGCGGCGATGGTCGCCAACATCCCCGGAGTCGAAGACGGCGCCGGCGGGCAAGGCGAGTCCAAATCGCACTGGGCGGTGATCGGGATCAGCCGCCGGCAGTGGGAGCTGGCAGCCGCCGCGCTCACCCTCGGCGGCTCGATCCGGGTGGGCCTCGAGGACAACCTCTACCTGCCGAACGGCGCGATGGCGCGCTCCAACGGCGATTTGATCGCGAAGGCGCGGCAGATGACCGAGGACGTCGGCCGCCGTCCGGCAACGGTGCAGGAGGCGCGCGGCCTCTTGAACATCCCGCAGCGCGATGGCTGATCTGCCGCTGGCGGGCATTAGCGTGCTCGACCTCTCGCGCCTCCTGCCCGGCGGCTTCTGCTCGCTGCTGCTGGCGGACTTCGGCGCGGAGGTGCTGAAGGTGGAGGACACGGGGATGGGCGACTACATCCGCTGGTCGCCTCCCTACGTGGAGGGCGCCGAGCAGAGCGCGAAGTCGGCGCTGTTCCTCGCGCTCAACCGCAACAAGCGCTCGATCCGCCTCGACCTCAAGCGCGATGAGGGGCGCGAGGCTCTGCTGCGCCTCGTGGCAGAGCACGACGTGGTGCTCGAGTCCTTCCGCCCCGGCGTGCTCGACCGCCTCGGGGTGGGCTACGAGCGGATGCGCGAAGTCAACCCCGGGATCGTGTACTGCGCGATCTCAGGGTACGGCCGGTCCGGCCCCAAGCGCGAGGCCTCGGGGCACGACATGAA
This sequence comes from uncultured Solirubrobacteraceae bacterium, assembly GCA_964396735.1. Taxonomy (GTDB): domain Bacteria; phylum Actinomycetota; class Thermoleophilia; order Solirubrobacterales; family Solirubrobacteraceae; genus Palsa-744. The sequence goes on from CAYNGQ010000027.1 coordinate 1,963, forward strand.
CTACCTCGGTCTCGTCGGCCTGCTCGGACTCACCGGCGAGCGAGGCGGCCCGCCGATGCAGGCGGCCGGCCAGATCGCCGACCTCGGCGGCGGCGCGCTGATGGCGGCGTTCGGGATCCTCGCCGCGCTGCGCGAGCGGGATGGGATCCCCGCCCGCCCGAGCGGTGCCCGCCCCGGCTCTGGCGAAGGCCAGGTGGTGGACGTCTCGATGGCCGACGGCGCGCTCTCGTGGCTGTCGATGGTCGCCGCCGCCTACTTCGCCGACGGCAACACGCCCCACCGCGGCGAGCTGCTGCTGGCGGGCTCGGTGATCTGCTACCGCCCCTATGAGTGCGCCGACGGCTGGGTGACGCTCGGCGCGCTCGAGCCCAAGTTCTGGCAGGCGTGGTGCCGGGGCGTGGGGCGCGAGGAGCTGATCGAGCGCCAGTTCGAAGCCCCCGGCTCCGACGCGCACACGCAGGTCGTGGACGTCTTCAAAACGCGCACTCGCTCCCAGTGGGAGCAGTTCGCACGCGAGCACGACTGCTGCCTGGAGTCGGTGCTGGAGCTCGACGAGGCGCTCGACTCCGAGCTGGTGCGCGCTCG
>CAYNGQ010000028.1:0-19029 GCA_964396735.1 uncultured Solirubrobacteraceae bacterium
CACGAGGTCGCGGCGGTAGGGGCGGCGGCGCAGCGCACCGACCCAGGCGAGGCCGGCGGCGATGCACACGGGCACGGTGATGAGGCGGTTGGAGAACTCGATCAGCGCATGCGTCTTCAGCGGGGGGTAGAGGTTGCCGTAGCACTTCGGCCACGTGGGGCAGCCGAGGCCGGAGCCGGTCAGCCGCACGGCGGCGCCGGTTAGCACGATCAGCGTGAGCGCGCCGAGCGCGAGGTAGGCCAGCACGAGGTACTGGCTGGGGGTGACGGTGTAGCCGTTGGTGCGCTCGCGCAGGCGATCCAAGCTCGAGGCCATTGCCTGGAAGTTTGCCAGCTCAGGGTTGTTGGTAGACGAACGGCAACTCGTCGGCGAGCTCGCGCAGCGTTGGAGCCGCCGCGTCGCGGGCGGAGACGAGCGGCTCGACCTCCGTCGGCCATTCGATCGCGACCTCGGGGTCGTCCCAGGCGATGCCGCGCTCGACGGCAGGGTCGTAGTAGGCGGTCTGCTTGTAGAGGACGTCGGCGACATCGCTGAGCACGCAGAAGCCGTGAGCAAAGCCGACGGGAACGTACAGCGCGCGCATCTGCTCGTCGTCGAGCTCGACCGCCTCCCACTGAGCGTACGTGGGGGAGCCGCGACGGAGGTCGACGATCACGTCGACGATGCGCCCGCGCGAGCAGCGCACCAGCTTGGCGACGCCCGACCCGATGTGGAAGTGCATCCCGCGTACCACGCCGCGCGTGGAGCGGGAGTGGTTGTCCTGGATGAAGCGCTCTTGGGGGGGGATCCCGGCGGAGGCGTGCCACTCCAGGCGGTAGGTCTCGCAGAAGAAGCCGCGCTCGTCGGGGAACACGCGCGGCTCGAGGATCATGGCCCCAGGGAGGCGGGTGGGGATGGCGTTCACGCCCGGAACGCTACTTCACGTGTGCTTGTGATGGTGGCCGTGCCGGGGTACCCGGTGGTAGATGACGATGCTGGTTTGGGTGGTGTTGCGAAGCTTGTCCACCGCGATGAACGTGAGGATGTTGCGCCCCGGCCGGATGTGTGCCGCACCGTGCCAGTGCAGCGCCCCCGCGAGCGTGCGGGGGAACGCCTGGTTGGTGTAGTTGCGGATCAGCTTGCCGTCGATCTCGAGCGTGATGCGCCCGACGCCCTCGGGATCGCGGGCGGAGACGCTGATCGGCAGCGTGCCCGCGTAGGTGGTGTGGTCGGCGGGCGCAGAGACGTCGATACGGGGCCCGGAGAAGGACCCGCACGCTTCGGAGAGCTGATCGCCGTGGTGGGCGTAGGCCTGCATCGCCGCGAACGAGGGCTTGCGCGAGCCGTTGGCGCGCAGCAGGCCGGAAACGTCGGCACCCTGGTCCTGGAGGGGGAACCAGATCGCGACCTGGACGTAGGGGTCCTGCGCGAGGCAGTGGTAGGCCTGGGCGAGGTAGGTGGCCTGCTGCTGTTCGGTGACGCCCTGCGCCTTCTGCCCGGCCCACACCCCTTCTGCACAGGTGGCGGAGGTGGTGCGCCAGGAGAGCTCGGTCATCCAGATCGGCTTGTCGTCGCCGTTGGCGAGCATCACGTTGTGGACTTCGCGGTAGGCGAGGAACGAGTCGGGGATCATGTGCCCGTCGTTTTCGCGCAGGAAGCTGTAGGGGGAGACGATGTTGCAGGCCGTGTCGGTGTGGACGGCGACGGCGTCGAAGTAGCCCTTGGCGCCGTCCTGGTAGAGCGCTTCGAGGAAGGGATAGTCGTTGCCGGTCAACCCACCGACGAGCACGGTCGCGTTGGGTTCTGCGGCCTTGATCACGGGGTAGGAGGCCCGCAGCAGCGCCGCGTAGGCGGCGGGGTCGGGGGCGCCCGTCCACCAGCTTGGGGAGTCCTCCTCGTTCCACAGCTCGTACGCCGCCACCCGCGGGCCGAAACGCTGGGCGAGGCCGCCGACGAACGCGGCGTAATCCTCCGGGTTGGCGGGGGGCGTGTGTTCGTCGGAGGAGCCGGTCTCCCACTGGGGGGTGCCGACGACGTCGACGATCACTTTCGTGCCGGGGGGGAGCTCATTGAAGAGCCGTTCGTAGTTGGCGATCCAGTTGGCGGAGTAGTCGCCGGGGGCGGGCTCGAGATCGGACCAGGTGGCGAACACGCGCACCCAGTGGACGCCGAGCGCCTTGAGATCGCCGACGTGGGGGGCGAAGCTGTCGGCGAGCACGACCCCTGGTTCGGCGGCGGAAGCGGGGCCGGCGGCGACGCCGAGCACGAGCGCCACCAGCACGGCCAGCAACGCTCCGGCGAGCGGCAGGCGTGTACGGCGTCGGCGCAGGGGCATATCCATCACCCCCCTGATCGTACGTACGCCGGCTGCGCTTTACGGCGGTCGCCGGGCTTCGACGGATGACCGGGCGGCAGTGGAGTTTGACTATTTGGATGCGGGCGTTTTCGCGGGCGCGAGCTTCAGCGTGATCTCGTAGGTCTTCGTGCTCGACGGCTTGCCGCCGGCGCGCGTGGTGAGTGTGACCAGGAGCTGCAGCGTCTTGTGGTGTTCGAGTTCCGCGAGGGCGCTCTTGGAGAGCTTGAGCTGCACGGTCCCGCTCGAATGTGAGGCGATCGTGTATGCGGCTTCGGCGAGCACGACCGGCTTGGCTTTGCCCGCAGTGCTGTTGCCTTTGCTCGGGTTGCCTTTGCTCGGTGCGCCACCCGACGTGCCGCCTGAGGTGCCGCCCGGCCCGACGCTCGATTTCGTGGCAGCGGCCGGGCTGGGAACGAGCGTGAGCACTCCCGAGATCGAGTAGCCGTTGGCGTTGGTGAGCCGCACCGAGAACTGCCCAGAGGCGGCGACGGTGAACGACTTGCCGACCAGGACGGCCGTTTGGCCGCTGCCGCGAAGGCGTTCCTTCGCCTGCTTTTCAGCCTTCTGCTTGGCTTCCTTGGCCGCCAGTTCCTTGGCTTCCTTTTCGATCTTTTCGCGGACTTCCCGTTCGATTTTTTCGCGGGCCTGGGTCTCGGCCTTTTCCGCAGCTTCCTTTTCAACCTTTTCCCTGGCTTCGCGTTCGGCCTTCGCCTGCGCTTCTTTGGCGGAGCGTTCCGCGGCTTCCTGTTCAGCCTTCAATTTGACTTCCTGTTCGGCCTTTTCCCGGCCTTCCTCTTCGCCTTTTTCGCGCCCTTCCCGCTCGCCTTTTTCCCGCCCTTCTTTCTGGCCTTTTTCGCGTCCTTCGCGTTCAAATTGTTCTTTTTCGGCTTTGATTCTCTCTTCTTCTTCTTCTTTTTCGATTTGGGCCCAGGAGCGGATCTTTTCCGCTACGATCGAGCCCTTCTCGGCGACTTCGCTGCCGGGGGCGTATTCTCCGGGGCCGGATATTCTGTCGCCGCCGGATTCGACGAGGCCTTCAGTCATGACCTCCGGTCCCACAATGAAATCGAAGTCTCCAACAGGACTTTCGCTGCCGAAGTAAAGTTCCAGTTTGTTTTCCGTGACCGTACCCTTGATTTCACCTCGGTAATCGCCGAGTGGAGAGGGCAAGGTCGTTGTGCCGAAGAATGTGCCGCTCGTCAGGTCCATCTGCGAGATCAAAGCCGTGCCGACCAGAGTATTCGTATCTGCGACCGGAAAGGTACAATCGCATTTGAGTTCCAACTTCCATTCCCCCCTCAGTTCATCGGTCGTGGAGGCGAAGGCGCCTGGCGCAGCGGCGAGAGCGACCAGCAGAACGCACACGAGCGACACACCCGTGACGAGCGAGCGTGGCCGCCGGAGGACCGCGAGGGAAATGGCGCGAGAAATACGCACGATGACTGGTCGCGACCATACCGTCGTCGAGACGAAAACACAACCCCCTTTCTTCACTTGTGAGAAGACCGCGACGTCCGCGAGGCGATCCCCCGGAGGGAAATCGGCTCAGCCGAGCTTGGCAAGCTCTCGCGCGCGGTGCAGGACGGCGTCGATCATCGACTCGGTGAGCCTGCCGGTGAACGTGTTCTGCTGACTGGGATGAAAGCAGCCGAGCAGCACGACCGAAGCCGGGAGACACTCGCCTTCGGCTCGCATCCCCGTTTCGGCCAGCCCCGCAACGTGCTCGGCCCCATGACCGAAGCGGGGGCGCGGCCGCGGCAGGCTCTCGCCTGCAGCGTGTGCGCGCAGGCGCAGCGCGGCGTCCCACGCGAACGCCCCCAGGCAGACGGCCACGCGGATGCCGGGCAGCAGCTCGAGCTCCGCGGCGCTCCACGGCTGGCAGGCGTCGCGCTCCTCGCTGGTGGGGCGGTTGGCGGGCGGCGCGCAACGCACTGCGGCGGTGATCCACGCATCCAGCACCCGCAACCCATCGTCGCGGTGGGTCGATGTGGGCTGGTTGGCGAAGCCGGCGCGGTGCAGCGCGGCGAACAGGAAGTCGCCCGAGCGGTCTCCGGTGAAGATCCGTCCCGTGCGGTTGCCGCCGTGCGCAGCGGGGGCCAGTCCCAGGATCAACACCCGCGCAGTCGGATCCCCAAAGCCCGCCACGGGGTGCGCGGCGTAGCGCTGGCGCGCGAACGCCGCGCGCCGCTCGCGCGCCACCTGCTCGCGCCAGGCGACCAGCCGCGGGCAGCGCCGGCACGCTTCGATTTCCCGCGCCAGCGCCGCCAGCTCGGCGGGCCGCCCGCCTACCCCAGCCACGCCTGCCACCTACCCGGCGCCGCCCGCGACGGCTCCAGCCATCCGCTTGCGTGTGCCGCGGGAAGCACCCCTACGATTTGATCGCCGGCGAGGTGCCCAGCACCGCCCCGGAGGCGTTGAGCGCCTGCACCTGCACGTACGCCTCCGGGCCCGGCGTGGCGATCGCCGTCTCGAAGCCGCTGCGCGCGCCGCTGGCCACGGGCGCGAGCTGCTGGGCGGAGGGGCCCGCCAGCACCCGCCAGGAGGCGATCTCGGTGGCTCCGTTCCAGCTCGCGTACACCGTCACCGGCCCGGTTTTGCCCGGGCTCGCGGCGATCGCCGGCGCGCCCGAGGGCGTGCCGGTCCAGGGGAAGCGGTAGGTCCGGTAGGACTCGTCGCCCGGCGGCATGTGCGCGTCGTACAACAGCTGACCGGAGGAGCTGAATTCCGAGAACCACGGTTCGGCCCCCCAGCCGATGAACAGGTTGCCGCTCGTCAGCAACTGCACGTTGCCCTGGCTGCCCGCCTTCAGCGCCGTGCCGGGGTGCTCGAACTCCGACACCAGCGTCTCGGTGCCGGTCTTCTGGTTGAGCGCCACGAGGATCCCGCGCGACTGCGGGTGCACGATCGGCACGCCGCCGTTGTCGAACACGGAGATCAGGCCGTTGGGCAGCAGCGTGGCGTCGTGCTGGAAGGCGGTCAGCGTGCCCGAGCCCATCTTGATCGTGCTGTGCTTGCCGCCCGCCTCCGCCACCACCTGGCCGGTTGCTTCGTTGATCTCATACAGCGCCCACGTGTTGCGCGCGGAGATCAGCATCTCCCCGCCGGGCTCCGGGTCGAGCGAGTTGGCGTGGAAGAAGTCGAACGGCCATTCGTCGCTGGCGCCGTAGGGCGTCGAGTAGGAGCTGGCCAGCGATACGTGGTCGACGCTGTCCCACTGGCGTCGCACGAGACCGGTGCGCAGGTCGATTTCCTGAAAGAGGCTGTCGTTGACCGCCCCGTCCTGGGGCCCGTGGATCGCGGTGAGGTTGCAGCGGATCGGGTTGAACACGGTCAGCAGCGCGGTATCGTTGGCCCCGAGGCGGAAGTCGTGCAGGTCGGCCGTCAGGCCGTTGCCGGCGTGGACGTGCAGGATCTGCTTGTAGGAGCTGTTGGCCACCACCTCTTCGCCCTCGCCGAAGCCCTGCGGGGGGATGTACCCCTGCCACCACGTCAGCACCGGCTGGCCTTCGAAGCTCTGCACCTGCAGGTTGGTCGAGTAGGTGCCCTTGGGGAGCGGGTCGAACCACACCAGCTGGCCGTCCGCTTCGGTGATCATCGGGCCGTCCCCGCCCGGTCCGGAGTAGGGGGCGCTGAAGATGTCCCCCGCGGCGCTCGTGGCGCCGGTGTCGACCTGGATCGAGGGCGCGTTCAGGCTGGGCGCCGAGTGGTAGTGCTGCACCTCCACCGAGCTCCCTTCGGGCTCTTTGCCCGGCGGCTGGTTGGGAATCGGGTCGGGCACGGAGATCGTGAAGTGGAAGGCAAACGGCTCCCAGTGCCCGTGCGCGAGCAGCTGCCCGTGGACGGTGACGGTCTCCCCGGGCTGGAACGGCGCGGCGGGCAGGAAACTGTCCCCGTCACCTTGGGAGAAGGCGGCGAGGCGGCCGGGGTGCACGCCGGTGGAGGACCCGCTGACGGTGACCTGCTCGAGCTGCTTGCCGGGCACTCCCAGCAGGCTGATCTGGGTATGGGGCGTGGCGTCCAGGGAGTCCGGCAGCGGCGAAACCCGCAGCGGCGTGCCGGGCAGCAGGTCGGTGCGGTTCAGCGTGCTCGGCACGCACTGGGGCGCCGCCGGCCCGCGGAAGGCGGCCTCCTCGGCCACGATCCGCTTGCCGCCGAGCGTGAGCGCCCCGGCACTCGTCGCGAGCACCACGATGCCTCCCAGCACCAGCCCGCGGCGCAGCCAGCGATGGTGCCCATGCGCCAGGTTGTGCCCACGGCGCCGCCACACCCGCACGGGCGTCCACGGTCCGTCCGTGTGGCCCGGACGGCGATCGTTCCTCTTCACGATGTCGCCCGCAATCGTCTCTGCTGCATCGGTCCTCCGGTAGGCGCCCGCCGGCTGAAGGGCGCATCCTAGTCTCAGACAACGCCGCAGGCTATGAGTTTCGGTGCCACGCGCGCGAAGCCTGCCTCCCTGCGCCACGGTACGCCGGCAACGGTTATGTTAGGGCCATGCTAAGCCTAAGAGGAGATTCCAAGAGGAGAATAAGAGCAGGGGCCGCACAGGAGCGGGGACATTGAAGGTCCTCGGCGCGCTGCTCGCCACGGCGCTGCTCGTCGTGGCGCTCAGCTCCTGCGGCGGCAGCGCGACCTCCGCCTCGATCGCGCTCGGCGACGAGGCCGCGGTCGATGCGGCGGCGGCCAACCCCGTGACGGTCTCGCCGCTGCCCGGGACCCCCGACGCCTCCCCCACCACGCAGATCAGCTTCCTCGGCGGCGCGGGCACGACAGTCGCGAACGTGAGCGTCGTCGGCTCGCGCAGCGGCACGCACCCGGGACGTCTGCGGGCCTACTCGACCGGCACCGGGGAGAGCTTCATCCCCGACAGGCCGTTCGTCACGGGCGAGCGCGTCACCGTGCACGCGCTCGCGGGCGCGGGTGGGGGGACTCCCAACCAGACGGTCACCACCACCTTCACGGTCGCCCACCAGGCGAGCGTCAGCCAGGTGCAGTTCCCGCCCAACCCCGGTGACCCGCACGCCGTGCAGCACTACCTCTCGGCGCCCGAACTGACCCCCTCGACCGTCACGATCACCAAGCAGGCACAGGCCGGCGCGGCCGGCGGCGACCTCTTCCTCGCCCCCTACCAGGGCCTGGGGGCGCCGGGGCCGATGATCACCGAACAGAACGGCGCGCTGGTGTGGTTTCACCCGCTGCCCCACGACGACTCCGCCACCAACTTCCAGGTGCAGACCTACGAAGGCAAGCCGGCGCTCACCTGGTGGCAGGGCCGCGTCATCAAGGTGGGCTTCGGCGAGGGCGAAGACGTGATCTACAACAGCTCCTACCAGCAGATCGCCACGGTCCGCGCCGGCAACGGCTACCGCGCCGACCTGCACGAGATCCTGCTCACGCCGCAGGGCACCGCCTGGATCGACGCCTTCGACCCGATCCACATGAACCTCTCCTCGGTGCGCGGCTCCGCGCACGGGATCCTGCTGGACTCGATCATCGAGGAGGTCGATATCAAGACCGGTCTGGTGATGTGGGAGTGGCACGCGCTCGGGCACATCCCCCTGCAGGACTCGCTCAATCACGTCTCCTCCGGGGAATACCCCTGGGACTACGTTCATATCAACTCGATTGATCCGGGCCCACCCCCCCCGGCGGGCTCGGATCTCGGCGTCGGCGGCCAACCGGGGAACGTGATGCTCTCCTCGCGCAACACCTGGACGCTGTATGACGTGAACATGCACACCGGCGGCTACAACTGGCTGCTCGGCGACGGCCGGCGCTCGACCTTCAAGCTCGGCCCCGGCGTGCGCTTCTACTGGCAGCACGACGCCCAGTTCCAGCCGGGGGGGCTGATCTCGCTGTTCAACAACGCCTCCGACCCGCCCAAGGAACGGGAATCGAGCGGCCTGCTGCTGCGCCCCGATTTCTCATCGCACACGGTGACGCTCGTCAAGCGCTTCGCCAACCCCAGCAAAACGCTGCTGGCCTCCAGCCAGGGGGACACGCTCAGCCTGCCCAGCGGCGACTGGCTGCTCGGCTACGGGGGGTTGCCGAACTTCACCGAGTTCAGCTCCTCCGGCCACGTGCTGCTCGACGGCACGCTCGGCAAGAACGTGCAGGACTTCCGCACCTATCTCTCCTCCGAATGGAGCGGCCAGCCGAGCACCGCGCCGGCGATCGCCGTGCAGGCCGCGGCCACCGGCGCGAGCGTGTACACAAGCTGGAACGGGGCCACCGGCGTGGCCTCCTGGCAGGTGCTGGCGGGCAGCTCGCCGGAGAGCCTCGCGCCGCTCACCACCGCCGCCCGCGGCGGCTTTCAGACGACGATCCCGGTGAGCGCCTCGGCCGGCACGTATGTCGCGGCGCGCGCGCTCTCAGCGACGGGGCAGGTGTTGGGGACGTCCGCCGCGCAGCCCGTCCCCTGATTCGGGCGGTTCGCCGACCGCGGGGCCCCCGCCGCGCGGAGCGCTCCCCGGTTCGCCGAACGGGCTCAGCGGCCCGTGTTCGCCTTCTTCGCGGCGCAGCCTCGCGGCGGCCGCGCCGCGCGCGGCTTTCTTGGCCGTGAGGAAGTAGTTCTCGAGGCCCAGCCCGCGCGCGTCGGCCAGCTGGCGCGGCAGCGGGCCGCGCAGCTCCTCGCGCAGCGCGCGTTCATACTGCCCGATCAGCTGCCCTTCCAGGCGGCTGGTGCCCGCGCCGTTGTCGAGCTCCAGGCGCCCGGAGCGCGTGCGATAGTCATACAGCTCGCGCTCCTGCCCCTCCTGCTCGGGCTCGATCCCTTCCGCGGTCCAGTTGGAGTAGGTCGCGAACTTCGCGTTCGGCGTGCGCATCGCCACCACGTGCAGCGGCGCGTCGGCCGCGTACGGTTCGGTCGCGAACTCGGTCACGATCTCGTCGGTCGCGTGCAGCACGTACGGGCGCCCGCGGGCGCGGGGGTTGGCGAGGATCGCCGCCAGGTCGGCCCGGTCGGCGATGTGCGCGTAGCGCGGTTCCGTGCGCCACGCATCGGAGCCGCTGGCGATCCGCAGCAGCAGCGGCGCCACGTCCACGCTCGAGGTCAGCTGCATCCGCGGCCGGCGGATCGCCGATGTGAGCGCGCCGCGGGGGTCCTTGACGATCAGCGGCACCCTGATCGCCTCCTCGTAGGCTCCTCCGCCCTTGCCGCGCAGGCCGTGCGAGGCGCCGTACTCGCCGTGGTCGGAGGTGAACAGCACCACCGTGTTCGCCGCCACGCGCGGGTTGCTTTCGAGCGTCCGCAGCACCTGGCCGATGTGTTCGTCCACGTTGCGCTGCAGCTTCACGTACAGGTCCATGAACTGCTCCCATTTTCTGAGCGCCCGCGGGCCCGTGAACGGCACCGGCCCGAACGACCGCGCCGCGGTCTGCTGCAGCGAGAGCTGCAGCAGCGGCTTGCGGTGGGCTTCGAGCATCGCCGGCGTCTCATAGTTGGGTGGCAGCCCTCGCACCAGCGCCGGTGCGGTGCGCTCGGAGGGGACCTGTTCGCTCCACTTGTGCCACCACGCGATGTCGTGCGGGTTCACGAACGACACCGTCGTGCACCACGGCTGGGTGGAGTCGCCATTTTCGGAAAACCACTGTTCGAACTGGTTGGCGATCAGCGGGTCCACGCGCCAGCCCTGACCGGGGCCGCCGTCAGGTGAGGGGTAGGTGCCGCCGGCGAAGCCGTAGGGCTCGAGTGCCCCAGCGTTCTGCAGCACCGTCCACTTGTTGTCTTTGTGCGTAAGATGCCACTTGCCGTACCACCAGGTCTCATAGCCCTGTTCGCGCAGCATCGTCCCCCACGTCGGGAAGCCCGGGTCGAGCGTCGAGCCGCCCGTGATCATGCACCCGGTCTGGTGGGTGTAGAGGCCGGTCAGCAGCGTCGAGCGCGCCGGCGTGCAGTCGTTGGAGGCGGTGTAGTGATGCTCGAAGGAGACCCCTTCGCGGTGCAGGCGGGAGATGTTGGGCAGCATCCGCGCGAGCGCCGGCGAGGCGGTGAACCACTGCGGCGTGCGCAGCTGGTCGACCACGACCACGAGGATGTTCGGCTGCGCGGCGCGCACCGGTGCGTGCCGGGTCGGCTGCGGCGACGACCCGAGCGCCTGCTCGGGCACGCTCGTCGTGGGCTGCTGGGACGGGCGCCGGGTGCGTTTGGGCGCCGTCGGCGCCGTCGCCGCCGGCTCTGCGACCTCTTTGGCGACTGCGGCCATCGCGGTGCCGCCCAGCAGCGCTCCGCCGGCTACCACTCCCCCCTTGATGAAGGTGCGCCTGTCGATCCGTCGCTCGGGCATCGGCCTCAAGGTATGTCACTGCGCCCTAAGCGCGGGCAAAGGTCCGGTTAAGAGCCTGTTGGGATCAAAATACGGGCGTCTCGGTGTAATCCCCGAACACCTGCTGCAGCGACTCGACGATCTCGCCCTCGGAGGCGCAGGCGCGGGCACAGTCGAGTAGTGGCTCCATCAGGTTGCGATCGGGCTGTGCCGCCGCCTCGCGCAGGGCGGCGAGGGTGCGCTCCACCAGGGCGCCGTCGCGCATGGCGCGGGCGGATTGGAGGCGGTCGAGCTGCTTGCGTTCGAGGGACTGGTCGATGCGCAGGATCGGCAGCGGTTGCTCGTCCTCGAGCACGTGGCTGTTGACGCCGACCACCACCCGCTCGCCGGCGTCGATCTGCTGCTGCAGCTCGAAGGCCGCGTCGGCGATCTCGCGCTGGGGGAAGTTGCGCTTGACCGCCTCGACCATGCCGCCGAGCTGCTCGATCTTCTCGAAATACTCGTAGCAGCGCGCCTCCATGCGATCGGTCATCGCCTCCACGAAGTAGCTGCCGCCGAGCGGATCGGCGGTGCCGGCGACGCCGGTCTCATGCGCGATCACCTGCTGCGTGCGCAGCGCTATGCGGACCGCCTCCTCGGTCGGCAGCGCGAGCGCCTCGTCGTAGGAGTTGGTATGCAGCGACTGCGCGCCGCCCAGCACGGCCGCGAGCGCCTCGACCGTGGTGCGGACGATGTTGTTGAGCGGCTGCTGCGCGGTCAGGCTGACGCCGGCGGTCTGCGCGTGGAAGCGCATCAGCCACGAGCGCGGGCTCTTCGCGCCGAACGTCTCGCGCAGCTCTCGCGCCCAGATGCGCCGCGCCGCGCGGTACTTGGCGATCTCCTCGAAGAGGTCGATCTGGGCGTTGAAGAAGAACGAGAGCCGCGGCGCGAACTCGTCGACGTCGAGACCGCGCTCGACCGCCTGGCGCACGTAGGTGAGGCCGTCGGCGAGCGTGAACGCGAGCTCCTGCTGCGCCGTGGCTCCGGCCTCGCGGATGTGGTATCCGGAGATCGAGATCGGGTGCCAGCGCGGCATCCGGCGCGTGCACCACTCGATCATGTCGCCACACAGGCGCATCGCGGGGTCGATCGGGAAGCACCACTCCTTCTGGGCGATGTACTCCTTGAGGATGTCCGCCTGGATCGTGCCCGAGAGCTGCTCGAGCAGCCGGCTTGCGCCGTTTGCCGACCCATCCGCCGTGACTCCGTCCGCGAGCTCCGGTGAGTCGGCGCTTGCTTCGGCCGCCGCCACGTAGAAGGCGAGCATGATCGCCGCGGGGGCGTTGATCGTCATCGACACCGACACCTCGCCGAGGTCGATGCCCGCGAACAGCGTCTTCATGTCCTCGACGGTGTCCACCGCCACCCCCTCGCGCCCGACCTCGCCGAGCGAACGGGGGCTGTCGGAGTCGTGGCCCATCAGCGAGGGCATGTCGAACGCGGTCGAGAGCCCGGTCTGGCCGTGCTCGAGCAGGTAGTGGAAGCGCTCGTTGGTCTCCTCGCTGGTGCCGAACCCGGCGAACTGGCGCATCGTCCACAGCCGCCCGCGGTACATCGACTCGTACACCCCGCGGGTGAACGGGTACTCACCCGGGCGCCCAATCGGGTCCTCCGTGGTGCCGATGCCGGCAGGCAGGTCGGCCTCGGTGTAGAGCTCCTCGACCGTTTCTCCCGATAGCGTGCGACCGTCAGCCAAGTCCGCCTGCGGTGGGGAGATGGCGCTTTTCACGATGACTGCAAGATACCGACACCTGGCGGCGCTTATCGCGGCGGTGGCGCTCGGACTCGGAGGGTGCGGCTCGGGCGGAGCCGGAAGCGCGGCGGGGCCAGCCGCCGCCGGCCGCGGCGTGCGCCCGACCCCAACCCCCCTCCCCTCTCCCCTTCCCCACCCAACCGAGGCCACGCTGATCCTCGACTTCACGCCCAACGCGGTACACGCCGGCATCTACCGCGCGCTCGCGGCGGGGTACTACCGGCGCGAGCACATCGAACTGCAGGTGGTGGCGCCCAGCGCGACCGTCGAACCGCTCAGCCTGGTGAGCGCCGGCCGCGCGCAGTTCGGGTTGGCCGACGGCAGCGATGTCGCCACCGCGATCGACCACGGCGCCGGGGACGAGGCGGTGATGGCGCTCGTGCAGCGCCCCGTCGGCGGGCTGATCGCGCTCGCCGCCGAGCACCTGCGCTCGCCCGCGCAGCTGCAGGGTCGCACGGTGGGGATCACCGGGGTGCCCTCCGATCTGGCGGTGCTCGACACCGAGGTGCTCCACGCCGGCGGCGACCCGGGGAAGGTGCACGTCGTGACCGTTGGCTTCAACGGCGCGCAGGCGCTGCTCGCCGGCCGCGTGGCGGCGTTCACGGGCTTCATCCCCGACGACGGCGTCGGCCTCGAAGTGGAAGGGCATCCGATCACGCCTTTCTGGCTGGACCGCAACGGCGGCCCCGAGTACCCCGGGCTGGTGGCGTTCACCAACCGCGCGCTCGCGCGCTCCGATCCGGCGCTGGTGCGCGACTTCGTCGCCGCCACGGTGCGCGGCTACGAGGATACGCTGCGCGATCCCACCCGCTCGCTGAACGAGCTGCTGCACGCCAACCCGTCGCTGCCACACGCGCTTACCGCCGCCTCGCTGCGCGCCTACCTGCCGCTGTTCGATGCCGGCGGCGTAGCGCTCGGGACGATCCAGCCGGCGCACATCGCCGAACTGTCGCGCTGGATGCTCGCCAACCACCTCAGCTCGGCGCCGCTTCCCTTCGCGCGCTACGGCAGCAACGCCTTCCTGCCCGCCTCCTAAGGTTGGGCATTTCTTGACAGGTGGCATTTTTACAAGTCCTTGATAGGGGCGTACATCGATGTATAATGTGATACGCGATGCGCAGCAGGGGAATGCAGCGCTGCGGGGTTTGGCAGGGAGAGGAGCGGAGCAGACGGCTTGACGGCAGGGCCACGCGGGGGCGGGGTCACCCCGGCTGCCCGGGCGCGGTGGGAGATGGCTGCGCGGGCTGGGCACGAGGCGGCTGCGCGGGAGGGCTCCGATGCGCCTGCTCGTGACCGGCGTCAGCGGCCTGCTCGGCTCGAACGTCGCCGCGGCCGCCTCGCAGCAGAGCTGGAGCGTGGTCGGCACCTGGCAAGAGGAGCCCGTGAGCCTGCTCGGGGCGCGCACCGCCCAGCTCGACGTGACCGACCGCCACGCCTGCGTCGCGCTCGCCGAAGAGCTCGAACCGGACATCCTCGTGCACGCCGGCGCGCCGAGCGGCGACGGGCGCCTGGAGCGCGACCCGCGGCTGGCCGAGGCCGATTGGCTCGGCGCCGAGAACACGCTCGCCGCCGCGCGCGCGGTGCGGGCCCGCTACGCGCTGGTCTCCTGCGAGCACGTCTTCGGCGGGTCGCGGCCCCCGGGGGAGTGCTGGGATGAGGAAGACCCCACCGAGCCAACCACCGCGCTCGGGCGCTCGCTGCTGGCCCGCGAGCAGCTCGTGCAGGGTTTCCGCGGCAGCTGGCTGATCACCCGCCCGGCGGATGTGTACGGGATCAACCTCGCGATCCCCGCGGGAGCCGAGACCCGAGTCCCGACTCCCCGCTCCCCTCTACCAGTGCAAGTCGACGAGCGCGCGCAGTACGTGTGGGAGCGCTCCGGGCAGCCGCTGCGTTGGGTGACCTCGCTGCGCGCCGGGCGGCTGTTGCTGGCGCCGGCGGGCGTGCGCCGGACGCCGACCTACGCGTGGGACTACGCCCAGCGCCTCTGCGAGCTGATCGCGCAGGAGTGCGAGGGGATCTTCAACATGGCGGGCCCCACGATCCTCGGCCGCCTCGCGCAGATGCGGCTGCTGGCGCGCGCCTTCGGCTGCGAGATGGAATTGGTGCGCGACGGGCCCGTGGCGCCGCTGCTGCCGGCCAACACCGCCCTGTGCGATCGCAAGGCGACCTTCATGCTTGGCCACTCCGCCGTGGACCCGTTCAGCGGCTACCGCCTGATGCGCCGCCAGCTCGAGCGGCTGCTGGAGAGCATCGATCCCCCGACCGCATCCCCCGCCCGGCCGCTGGTGTTGCAAGGACTAGGCTGAGATGGTGAGCACGCTGGCCGACACCACGCTGCAGGCCGAGTTTGCGCGGCTGGTGGGGGCCGAGCACGTGGGCGAGTGGAGCCAGTACAACCACGACGCGACCCGCAGCCGCGGCCTGAGCGGCAGCGCCGACCTCGTGGTGCGCCCCGGCAGCACCGCGGAGGTGGCGGCCGTGATGGCGCTCTGCTACGAGCGCGACGTGCCGCTGATCCCGCGCGGTGGGGGCACCGGGCTGGCCGGCGGCGCCGTGCCGCTGTCCGGCGGGGTGGTGTGCTCGCTGGAGCGGATGCGCGCGGTGCGCGAGCTGGAGCCGGCGCTGTGGCGGATGCTGCCCGAGGCCGGCGTGAGCACGCGCCACGTGCAGCGGATCGCGCGCGAGAACGGGCTCTACTTCCCGCCCGACCCCGGCGCCTCCGAGCAGTCGCAGATCGGCGGCAACGTGGCGACCAACGCCGGGGGGCCGCACGCCTGCAAGTACGGGGTGACCGGCAACTGGGTGACGGGCCTGGAGGCAGTGGTGCCGCCGGGGGAGACGATCGCGCTCGGCGGCCCCTACCGCAAGGACGTCGCCGGGTATGACCTCAAGAGCCTGCTGATCGGCTCGGAGGGGACGCTGGGGATCGTCACTGCCGTGCGCCTGCGGCTGATGCCGGCGCCCGAGTCCGCGCTGCCGCTGATCGCCTTCCACGCCACACGCGAGCAGGGCTGCGCCGCGATCCTCGACGTGCTCGGCGCCGGGATCGTGCCGGCGGCGCTCGACTTCGTCGACGGCGAGGCGCTGCGGATGGCGGCCGGCGCGTGGGCCGGGGGCAGCGGGATGCCGCTGCCGATCGACTGCGAGTTCATGCTGCTCGCCGAGGTCGACGGCACGCGCGAAGCGGCGCGCGCCGCGCACGCCGAGTTGGCGGCGGTGCTGGGCTCGAGCGCGCTGGAGCTGCGCCGCCCCAACCGCGCCGCGCTGTGGGAATGGCGCGACCGCGTGCCCGGCGCGGTGAGCGCGATGCGCGGGGGGAAGGTCAGCGAGGACGTGGTGGTGCCGGTCGAGCGGCTCGCCGAGGCGCTGCGGAGCTTCGCGGAGATCGCCGCCCGCCAGGGGCTGCGCTCGTGCGCATGGGGGCACGCGGCCGACGGCAACGTGCACGCCAACCTGCTCGTCGATCCGCGCAGCGAGGCCGATCTCGCCGCCGCGGCGGCGGCCACCGAGGAGCTGTTCGCGCTCGCCGTCGAGCTGGGCGGCTCGATCAGCGGCGAGCACGGCGTGGGCTGGTGCAAGAGCGGCCAGCTCGCCCGGCAGTGGCCCGAGGGGGCGCTGCGACTGCACGAAGAGATCAAGCGGGCGTTCGACCCGAAGGGGCTCTTGAACCCGGGCAAGAAGCTCGCGCGGTAGGCATCCCCGGCCGGGTGGGTGGGGATGGGTGGGCCTTAATCTCGGGCTCGCGCGGTAAGGCGATTCCTTTCTGGCAAGCGGTCTTTCCGCCGTTAGCGCTAGTCTGCGCGCCTTGCTCGTATTTGATCCAAACAAGATGGGCCCGGCTCGGCGGCCTTCGGCCGCCTGCGCCACCCTCTCATTCGAAAGGAAGCCTTCATGAACAAGACGCAGCTCGTCGACGCGCTGTCCAACGACAGCGGTCTCTCCAAAGCCGACGCCTCCCGTGCGCTCGAGTCGTTTGTCACCACCGTGGGCAAGGCGCTGAAGAAAGGCGACGAGGTCGTGATCACCGGCTTCGGCAAGTTCTCCGTGGTGAAAAGGGCAGCGCGCCAGGGCGTCAACCCGCGCACCGGGGAGAAAGTCAAAATCAAGGCCTCGAAGGCCCCCAAGTTCACTCCGGGAGCGGGTCTCAAGCAGATCGTCCACCCCAAGAAATAGAGCCGCTCGCCCGCCGCGAGCGGTGGGCGAGCAACCCGCGGGTCGGGGCGCATCCCGAGACCGTGCGGGAGGGAGATCGGGACGAGGGATGACGCGCCGCGCGCGACGACCGCGCGTGGTAGCGTCGCCGCATGCCGCGCGTGGAAGAGCTGGAGCTTCCCACCCTCGACTACACCGATCCCACGCTGCGGGGGGAGCGCTTCCACGCGACGATGCGCGAGTTGCGCGCGAGCGGGTGGCTGGCCGCGGGGCCGTACGGCTACGCGGTGCTCGATCGCGAGGCGGTCGAGTTCTTCCTGCGCACGCGCGCGGCGATCTTCCCGGGCATGACGATCGCGCAGATCTTCGACGTGCGCGAGGGACCGCTGTACGAGGAGATGCGCCGCAACATCCTGCACATCAACGGGCCCGACCACACCCGTCTGCGCAGCCTCGTCAACCCGGCGCTGTCCCCGCGCGCGGTGGAGCGCTATCGCCCGGTGATGCGCGAGTTGCTGGAGAATATTTTTAAGGGAATTGGAGCGGGGGGCGCCGGGGTGGCCGCCGAGGCCGCGGTGCCACGCCCACCGGGGTCGGATGGGGAACACGGCACGACCACCACCTGCGAGTTCGTGCGCGACGTCGCCAAGCCCTATCCCTCGCAGGCGATTGCGCACGTGATGGGGGCGCCGCTGGAGGACGCGCCGCGGCTGCACCACTGGTCGAACTGGATCCAGCGCCAGTTCGACGCGATCTCGATGACCGAGCAGAAAGCGGGGATCGAACAGGCGGTGTCGGAGTTCTACGAGTACGCCTGGGGGCTGGTGCGGGCGCGTCGCGAGCAGCCCGGCGAGGACCTGATCTCGCTGCTGATCGCCGCGGAAGAGCAGGGCGAGCGCCTCTCGGACGTGGAGTGCGTCAACCTCGTGCTGAACATCCTGATCGGGGGCGTTGACACCACCCAGAGCCAGCTCGCGCACGCGGTCAGGCTGCTCGCTGAACACCCCGACCAGTGGCAGCTGCTGGGGGAACGGCCCGAGCTGGCAGCGCAAGCGGTGGAGGAGGCGCTGCGCTTCGAGCCGATCACCCCCTTCACCGCCCGCATCCTCGTCGAGGAGGTCACCTTCCGCGACGTCACCTTCCCGGCCGGCACGATCGTGATGGTGTGCGCCTTCACCGGCAACCGCGACCTCCCCGGCGACGGCGAGAGCGAGGGGACCGACCCCGACGAATTCAACATCGCCGCCGAGCGCGACCGCGCGCGCGTGCTCACGTTCGGCGCCGGCGTGCACTTCTGCGTCGGTGCCAACCTCGCGCGCGTCGAGCTGCAGGAGGCGCTCGCCTTCCTCGCCCCGCGGATGCCGAGCCTCGAGCTCGCGGGCGAGCCGGTGTTCGAGGGCATCACCGGCATCTACGGCCTCGCCGAGCTGCCGCTGCGCTACGCGGCGTAGCGGTCGGTCCTCCCACCTACGCGCCACCCAATCGCGACGTGGAACAATTCGCAGGGGGGGCATAGCCGGATCCCGACCGACATATCGGAGTAGATGACACTAGGGACGATGAGAAGAGCAGTTTCCGCAGGGTTCGCAGTAGCCCTCGCCACCGGCCTTGCGCTGGCCGTGCTCACGGCGAGCGCGTGGGCTGGGGAATACCACGTGTACTCGTGCCGGACGCCAACCGGGCAGGTCGCGCCGACGGTTGGGTGGAGCGCGTCGCCACATGGCCCTTACGACGTCACTTCAAACACGTGTGAAGCTGGGGGCGGACTGATTGCGGCGGTGGAAGCAGGCCATGCACATCCCGCAGATTCAGAATTCGACAAAGCAACGTGGGTATTCAATGCGCCCGAAGGAGAGACGATCGCCGGTGCAACTCTGTGGAGAGCTGGCAATACGCTCGGTGGGTCCAACACAAATGCTTCATATCTCTTCTGGATGTCAGGAGATGCTTCTCAAGATCTCGATGGACAGGCCTTTGGCGAGTGCCGAGCGGGCTCTGGCTGTATTGGGGAAGGCAGCTTCTCCAATCCACTGGCTATGGAAAATCGTGTTATAGCCCCTGCCAGTGCACTCGGTAGCGCTGATCTGTCGCTGAATACTTACTGCGGGTCCCTCGTCCCCGAAGCGCTGTGCCCAACCAACGAAGGCGGCAAAATCACCTACGACGCCGAGGTCGAGCTCTTCGCCGCGGACATGGTCCTCTCCCAACAAACGGGCCCCACCGTCTCCGCGGTCAGTGGCGGCCTCGCCGAAGACCCCACCGCCAGCGGCACCAGCGACGTGGCCTTCCACGCGACGGACCCCGGTTCCGGCGTGTACGAAGCGATCGTCGAGGTCGATGGCAAAGTGCTCGAGCACCAGGTGATCGACGAAGACGGCGGGCGCTGTCACAACGTCGGCGGCACTACCGACGGGCTGCCGGCCTTCCTCTACCCCCAGCCCTGCCCGGCCGAAACGGGCGCCGACATCCCGTTCGACACGACCGCCCTG
>CAYNGQ010000029.1:0-5991 GCA_964396735.1 uncultured Solirubrobacteraceae bacterium
ATGCCCATGGGTAGTCTTCTTCCAGTGTCCGTTTTTCGCCTACCCTGGGGTATCGGTGGATTGACGGCCGTTCTGCTCCTGGCCGGCTGCGGGGGGTCTTCCAGCGGCAAATTCACCCCAACCTCCACCGCCAACTCCGCGCAGCGGACCACCGGCACATCCACTCAGCAGGTCTCCTCCGGCGCATCCACGGTCCCGCGGCCATCAGCGTCGCCGAGCGCCGGCGCCCCTGGCACCGTCACGGGCTCCTCCGGCGCGGTGACGGCAACCCTGCACGCCGGCACCCACCATCCGCGGGTGCAGCGCCCTTGGCCGATCCGCTTCACGGTCACCAGCGGCGGTCGCCCGGCGCGGGCCAGCGTGAACTACGAGTACCTGCTCGGCAGCCAGGTGGTGGCCCATCGCTCCCACTACACCTTCACCGGGCATTTCGCCGACGTCTTCAAATGGCCCGCCGCGGCGGTCGGCTACCCGCTGACGTTCCGCGCCGTGATCGTCTCAGATGGGGCAACCATCAACCTGGACTACGGGGTGCAGGTGACTGCCTGAGTACCTATGCCGCCGCCTCGCCGACCCGTCTGGGTGGCGAGCGCCTGGAGAGCACCGCGCCCCAGTCGGCGTCATCGATCATGCCGGGGCGGGTGCTCCGGATGAACTCAGCCAACACCTCAGAGAGCCCGTGCGGATCCTCCAGATGCGGAAAGTGCGCGGCGCGCGGCAGCGTCTGGAAGCGACTGTTGGGGATCATTTCGTGCGCACGGCGTCCGTGCGACAACGGGATCGTGTTGTCGCGCTCGCCCCACACGATCAACGTGGGCATCGACTCCAGCAGATACAGACGATCCGTCGCGCTCACCCGCTGGCCGTGCACGTCGATCACCGCACGGAGCGTCTGCAGGAACGCTTGGCGCGCTTCGGCGTTCTCCAACGGACGTAACGCACGAGCCAGTGCCTGCATGTGCACGCCGAGGCGTACTTCGCGTTCGCGCAGGCGGAGCCCCGCGTCCGTCAGCGCGCCGAGCAGACGCCGGTGGATCGTCAGCGACAGCAGCGCGGAGACGCCGGGCAGCGCGGCGGTGCGCAGCACGGGGCTGACTTCGTGGCCGAGCCCGCCGGAGGAGATCAGCACCAGCCGCTCGGTGCGTTGGGGGAATTGGTAGAAGAACTGCATCGCCACGCCCCCTCCGAGCGAGTGTCCGACAATGCTCGCGCGGTCGATCCCCATCGCCGCCAGCAGATCGCGGATGCTGGAGGCGTGTGCCCCCAGCGAGTAGTCACCGCGTGGCGCCGCGGAGTCGCCATGCCCGATCAGGTCGGGGGCGATCACCGTGTAATTGCCGGCCAGGCTCAGCGCCACCGAGCGCCAGTGGCTGGAGGAGTTGAGCATCCCATGGATCAGCACCACAGGCGGCCCGCTGCCCGCGGGCGGGTGGGCGATTCTGTAGATCATGCGACGTCCGTGCAGCTCGATCTGCCACTCGTCGAACTTCGGCGGGATGGTGGGCACCCCCACCGGCCGCAGGGGCTTCCGGGAGCGGTCGTCGCCGTCTGTTGTGGCCTGGTCGGTTGTCACGGTATGACCCTGACGCCACCCTAAACGATCCGGGCTCGTGGCCGCCAGCACCGACGTCGTCGGTGCTGCCAGCGGTGATAGCGTTGATGGGCCGATGACCAAGATCAGCGGCGGACCGTGAGGATGCGAGCCCACGTACAGAAGAGCCGGCGGGAGTCGCGATAGTGAGCGCCGTCGCATCCCCTCCGACTCCACCAGCGGCGGAGCGAAGCGCGCAGGTCAACCTGCGCCTGGTGTTTGCCGGGCTGCTGCTGGTGATGTTCCTCGCGGCACTCGACCAGACGATCGTCGCAACCGCGCTGCCGACGATCGTCGGCGATCTGGGCGGTTTGAACCACATCTCGTGGGTGGTCACCGCCTACCTGCTCGCGCAGACGGTGGTCACGCCGCTGTACGGCAAGCTCGGCGACCTGTACGGGCGCAAGATCGTGCTGCAGAGCGCGCTGATCGTGTTCCTCGCCGGCTCGGCGCTGTGCGGCCAGAGCCACAGCCTCGATGAGCTGATCGCCTTCCGCGCGTTGCAGGGCCTCGGCGGGGGCGGGTTGATGGTGAGCGCGCAGGCGGCGATCGGCGACGTCGTGCCACCCCGCGAACGGGGCCGCTACACCGGTCTGTTCGGCGCGGTGTTCGGTTTGGCGAGCGTCGCCGGGCCGCTGCTCGGTGGGTTCCTGACCACCAATCTGAGCTGGCGCTGGATCTTCTACGTCAACCTGCCGCTCGGCGTGGCCGCCCTGTTCGTGCTCGCCGCCACCCTGCCCGCAGCGTCGGCGCGCGTGCATCACACGATCGACTATCTCGGCACCGCGCTGCTCGCGGCGGGGCTGAGCGCAATCGTGCTGGCGGCGTCGCTCGGCGGCACCTCCTACGCGTGGGGCTCATCGGTGATCGTCGGGCTGTGGATCGCCGGGGTGGTGCTGCTGGCGGCGTTCCTCGTGTGGGAGCGCCACGCGCGTGAGCCGATCCTGCCGCCGCGGCTGCTGAGCAACCGCGTGTTCGCGGTCACCAGCGCCGTCGGCTTCGTGGTGGGGTTCGCGCTGTTCGGCGCGGTCACCTACCTGCCGCTGTTCCTGCAGGTCGTCAAGGGCGCCAGCCCGACCGGCTCGGGGCTGCAGCTGGTGCCGCTGATGGGCGGCCTGCTGATCACCTCGATCGCCTCCGGGCAGATAATCACCCGCACCGGTCGCTACAAGGCCTTCCCGATCGCCGGCACCGCGGTGATGACACTGGGCCTCTACCTGCTCTCGACGATGGACTCGTCGAGCAGCAAGGGGCTGATCTTTGCGTTCATGTTCATTGTGGGGTTGGGATTGGGGATGGTGATGCAGGTGCTCGTGCTGGCTGTGCAGAATGCGGTGGAGTACTCCGACCTGGGCGTGGCCACCTCGGGTGCGACGCTGTTTCGCTCGATCGGCGGCTCGCTCGGCACGGCCACGCTCGGCGCGATCTTCTCCAACCGCTTGCACGAAGAGCTCAAGAGCTTTCTGCCGGCGAGCGCAGCGGCGCAAGCGGGCAGCAGCAGCGGCGAGGTCGACCCGGCGCAGATCGCGCACCTGCCGCCGCCGCTGCACGCGGGCTATCTGCACGCGTTCACCGACTCGCTGAGCAGCGTCTTCCTCGCGGCCTCGGCATTCGCGCTGGTGG
The DNA here is from genome assembly GCA_964396735.1 of uncultured Solirubrobacteraceae bacterium. Lineage (GTDB taxonomy): Bacteria > Actinomycetota > Thermoleophilia > Solirubrobacterales > Solirubrobacteraceae > Palsa-744. The sequence goes on from CAYNGQ010000029.1 coordinate 3,215, forward strand.
GGTTCGTGCTGACATGGTTCATCCGCGAGCTGCGGCTGCGCGACACCGTCGCGACCGGCGATCTGAGCGACACCTACGCCACGCCCCGCGACGGCGACTCGCTGGTGGAGATCGTCAACAAGCTCGGCCGCCTCGATCGCCGCGCGGGGGCGAGGGAGATCGTGGTGCGAGTGGCGGCCCGCGCCGGCGTGGACCTCTCCCCGGCCGCGTGCTGGCTGCTGGCAAGGCTCAGCGAGAGCCACGCGCCCGACCTCACGACGCTCGCCTCTCACTATGAGATCGACCTCGACACGCTCACCGCCGCGCGCGAAGAGCTGACGGGCAAGGGCCTGATCGAGCCGTCGCCGAACGGCGATCTCTCCGCCCGGGTGCTCACCGCCGACGGCCACGCAACGCTCGCGCGCCTGATCGCCACAGGCGAACAGCGTCTCTCCGACCTGCTGGAGGGCTGGCGTCCGGAGGAGCACGAGGAGCTCGCACGCATGATCGCCACGCTGGCACGGCAGTTCTTCATCGACGCCTCCAGCCTGTGCGCGCCGCTCGAGGCGGCTGCGCCGGTGCGGTGACGACGCCCGGTCGCGACCACCGCGCGCACCATGGAGGGGCGGCCGCCGCGCATGTGCAGGCCACGCGGCCCTCGGCGTGACCCTACGCGTCCATCGTGCGGGTGCGCCAGGCGCCGAGGCCGAGGAACACCACCAGCCAGGCGACCAGCACGATGAATGCCAGCCCGCCAGACATTGTGATGGCCGCATTATGGCCGCTTTCGGGAAGGTGGATCGGGCTGTAGTGGGACACCGCCTGGCTCAAGAGGCCCTTGCGGGCGCTGCCCAGCGATTCGATGTTGGCCAGCACCGGACTGGCCACGATCTGCCACGCGATCAGGGCGATGATAGCCCCCGGCTTGGAGGTGGTCAGCGCCGCGAAGCCCACCGACACCGCACACAGCATCCCGGTGCTCAGCAGCATGAAGCCCAGGCCGTTGAGGATCAGCGACCCTTCGGGCGTGGGCAGGCCCCCGGCGAACACGAAGGTGCCGAGCAGCAGCAGCGCGTAGGCGGCGCCGACGATCGAGAAGCACATCGCCAGCGCCGCCGGGACACGCGAGGCGAACAGCGCCACGCGCGAGCGGCCGGTCACGACGAGGTCCCGGAAGACGCCTGCGGAGGCATCCCCCGTGCCCGCCTCCACTCCGATCAGCAGGGCCGCCAGCGGCCCGAACAGGAGGGCGATCACACGCATGCCATCGTGGAAATTGGACACACCACCCGCCGGTCCGTACCTCTGCGGGTTGGAGGCATGCTGAATCACCGTCACCACGAAGAAGATCAGCACCGGGCCAAGCGCGAGCACCAGCGCCCAGATCAGCGTGCCTCGCTTCTTGCGCAGCTTGAGGAAGTCGGCGCCGAACATCTGCGCAGCGAGCGTGACGGGCGAGCCATCGGCGCCGCGTCCGGTGGACGCGGGGGTTGGGGTCGGGGCCGCCGGCGAGATCGCGCTCATGCCCTCACCTTCTCCTGTGCCGCCGTGGGACGCTCCGGCGCGGCACCTTCCAACCGCGAGGTGACCTCCAGGAAGCGCTGCTCGAGGCTGTGGCGCACGGGCTCCAGACGCGTGACCCCGACGCCGGCGCGCACAAGGCTTGCGTTCACCTGAGCCGCACTACTGGGATCGCCGGCCAGCACCACACGCAGGCCCTCGTCGGAGCGACGCGCTTCGTGCACGAGCTCGCTGCCTTCGAGCGTGCCGAGCGCCAGCTCGACGTCGTCGACGCCGACGATCAGCTCGTCGCGGGCACCGTCGCCACCGCGGGCGAGCTCGGCGATCGGGCCCTGCGCGATTACCTTGCCACGGTCGACGATCGCCGCGTGGTCGCAGATCTTTTCCACCTCGTCCAGCAGGTGCGAGGAGAGGAAGACGGTGCGGTTCTCCTGCTCGACCATCGCACGGATCATCTCGCGGAACTCCTGGATACCGCCTGGGTCCAGCCCATTGGTCGGCTCGTCGAGGATCAACAGCAGAGGGTCGGCGAGCAGGCAGCGCGCCACGCCGAGGCGCTGGCGCATCCCGAGCGAGTACTTCTTCACCTTCTCGTCGGCGCGTTCGGCGAGGCCGACACGAGCGAGGGCGGGAGCGATCCGCGCCTGGGCCTCGGGGCCGCGTACGGCGGCGACGATGCGCAGGTTCTCGCGGCCGGAGAGGTTGGGGTGAAAACGGGGCTCCTCGACGATCGCGCCCACGCGCCGCAGCGCCTCTGCGCGCTGGGCGGGCACTGGGCGCCCCAGCACGCTCATGCTGCCCGCGCTGGCGTGGGTGAGGCCGAGCAGCATGCGGATCATCGTCGTCTTGCCCGCGCCATTGGGGCCGAGGAAGCCGAAGGCGCTCCCGCGCGGGACGTGCAGGTCGACGCCGTCGATCGCCGCGCGCGCGCCGAAGCGCTTGGTCACACCGCGGGTTTCTACCGCAGCCAGAGCGGGCCCCTGGCTCAGAGCGCCGCCGTCGTCAATTGGCATGGCCACAATCGCTTCCTTTCGAGAGGATGATGCGCGCGCCTTCAAATGCAGGGTGTATTGCGTCGCGGGTGCGCATCAGCGTGCAGCCTTGCAGCCCAACCTAAACGTATCGTGAGAACTGCTACCCGTCCTCCTGCGCCTGCAGCTCCCTGACGCGCTCCTCCAGCTGCGAGGTCACTCCGGGGTCGCGCAGCGTGGTGACGTCGCCCAGCGCGCGGCCCTCGGCGATGTCGCGCAGCAGGCGGCGCATGATCTTGCCCGAGC
>CAYNGQ010000030.1:0-7058 GCA_964396735.1 uncultured Solirubrobacteraceae bacterium
CCGCGGGGCGCACCGTGCTGTACAGCTCGCTGGCGGTAGCCGGCGCGGCCGCATCGATGCTGGCGATGCCGATGCGCTTCCTGTACTCGATGGGGGTCGGCGGAGCGCTCGTGGCGCTGTCGGCCGGCGCGGTCTCGCTGATCGTGCTGCCAGCCGTGCTCGTCGCGCTCGGTCCCCGCATCAACGCGCTGGCGCCCGCCCGCCTGCAGCGCAACGCCGCGCGGGCGGCGCGGCCGGCGGAGAGCGGCGCCTGGTACCGGCTGGCGCGCGGGGTCATGCGTCGTCCGGGTGCGGTTGCGCTCGGCACCGCGGTGCTGCTGCTCGCGATCGCCTCGCCCGCGCTGCGCCTGGCGCTCACGCCGGCCGACTCGCACGTGCTGCCGGCCTCCTCGCAGCCCCGCCAGGTGGCGGAAGCGATCGGCCGCGACTTCGCCGTCAACGGCGCGCAGACGGTCACCTTGGTGGTGCATGCGGGCCCGGCGGGATTCACCACTCCCGGCGGGCCGAGCGTGGTGGCGCTGGTGCGCCGAGCGCAGTCGGTGGCGGCCGGCCAGGCCGGCCTCGTGGGACCGCCACGCTATCTCGGTCGCGACACGTGGGCTGCCGAAATGGTGCCGCGCGGCAGCGTCGGCTCGCCCGCCAACCAGCACTTGGTGCACAATCTGCGGGCCCTCGCCAGCCCGTCGACCCTGCTGGTGGGCGGCGGCACCGCGTGGTTTGTCGACCAGAAGGAAGCGATCGCCGCGCATGTCCCACTGACACTCGCGATCCTCGTGCTCATCACCGGCGGCTTCCTGTTCATGATGACCGGCTCGCTCGTGATCCCGGTGCTGGCGCTGCTGATGAACCTGCTGACGGTCGCCGTCGGGGCGGGCCTGCTGGTGGTGGTGTTCCAGGATGGCCACCTTTCCTCGCTACTGGGGTTCACCCCGATCGGCGGCCTGGAGGAGTCAAACCTCGTGCTGTTGTTCATCATCGCGTTCGCGCTCTCGACCGATTACGGCGTGTTCCTGTTTGCTCGCATCAAGGAGGCCCACGACGACGGGCTGGCAGCCCGCGACGCGGTCGCCTACGGCCTCGAGCGCACCGGGCGCCTCGTGACCGCCGCCGCGCTGCTGTTCTGCGTGGCGATCGGCGCGTTCGTCACCTCCGACATCTTCTTCATCAAAGAGCTCGGCTTCGGCGCCGCGCTCGCGGTGGTGATCGACGCCACGTTCGTGCGCGCGCTGCTGGTTCCCGCACTGATGGGCCGACTCGGCGAGCGCGCCTGGTGGGCGCCGCGGCCCCTGCGCCGTCTGCACGCCCGCATCGGCCTGCGCGAGGGCGGCTCGCGTTCCGAGGTGGGCGGGGCCGCGGGGGCGTAGCGGCATATAGCGTTCCACACGTGCCCGTCCGCACCGGCCTGCTCGGCCTCGGCTCCAATGTAGGCGACCGCCGCGCCCAGCTGCAGGGCGCAGTGGACGCGCTGCCCGCAGCGGGCGTGGAGGTGGAGGCGTCCTCTTCGGTGTACGACACCGACCCCGTCGGCGAGGTGCTGGACCAACCCAGCTTCCTCAACGCGTGCCTGCGCGTGCGCACGGCCCTTGAGCCACTGGAGCTGCTCGACGCGGTGAAGGAATTGGAGCGGGAGCTCGGCCGTTTCGATCGAGGACCCGTCCATCCGCTCCGCCACGGGCCGCGTGCGATCGACATCGACATCCTGCTGCTCGGCGATATCGAGTTGCGCAGCGAGCTCATGAGCCTGCCCCACGAGCAGCTGCTCAGCCGCCGCTTCGTGCTGATCCCCGCGCTGGAGCTGGACCTCGAGCTGCGGGCCCCCGACGGCAGCCGCTTCGCTGACGCGCTCGCCACGCTGTCACTTGGCGAGGGGGTGCGTTGGGCGGGACCGCCACTTACGGTCCGGTAAGGCCGGCGCGCCGCGGAGCGCTCTATGCCGCCGCGGCGCGCGCCGGCAGCCACTCCGCCGGCAGCGTCCCGGCCGGGATTTCGCCGGCCATCGGCGGTAAGTAGCGCGTGAGGGCGGCCGCGGGGTGGCCCGCGATCAGGGGACGCACGTCGCCGATCGTCTCCAACAGGCGGATCGTGGAGCCGATCTGCAGGTCGGCCGCGTTGGGTTCCTCGCCGCCGAGCAGCCCGTCTGCGATCCAGGCGTCGATCTTCTCGAGGTGGCTGGAGAGTGCGGCGAGGTCGGCCCGCACCGGCTCCTCCTGGGCATGGTTGCGGCGGGCCATCAGTTTCGCGGTGAGCGGCAGCGCGGGGCGCAGCAGCGCGCGGGGCAGCGGCAGCTTGACGTCGCCGGCGTAGCTCTCCATCGCCACCGAATTGCGCAGGAATCCGGCGTCGAGGATTCGACGGGGCACGCTCTGAAAGACGTCGTCGCCCCACCGCTCGGCCTCCAGCACGCGCTCGCGCTCCTCGGGGTCGGCGGGCAGCAGCGGCGGCTCGGGCGCGAGCAGGTCGAGGCGGCGCATGATCGTGCGCGAGCCGACCAACCGCTCGCGGTCGATCCGCATCCCCGGGACCGTGGTGCCGCCGTACAGCAGCGGCCCCACCGCGACCTGCACCATCGGCAGCAGGTTGATCTGCTGAAAGGGGATCCCCTTGCGCCGCATCGCCACTTCGACCGCCGCGCACGGGTGGGAGCCAGGTAGGACGTACAGCTTGATCTTGCTCATTGGAAACCTCCGAGGGGGATCCCGTGAGCATATAGGAGTCCACAGGGATACTCTTCGGCGCGCGATGCTGCTAGCCGTCGATGTCGGCAACACCCAGACCCACTTCGGGACCTTCCGCGAGGGACGGCTGACCGAGCACTGGCGCTTTGCGACCGTGCGCCAGTCGACCTCCGACCAGCTGGGCGCCGCGCTGCGTAACCTGCTGGAGCTGCGCCACGTCGGGATGGGCGAGATCGACGCCTCGATCGTCTCCTCGACGGTGCCCGTGCTGGGCCCGGAATGGTCGGCGATGGCAGAGCGCTACCTCGGACACACGATGCTGGCGGTGGGGCCGGGCGTGAAGACGGGGATGCCGATCCGCTATGACAACCCCCGCGAGATCGGGCCTGACCGGCTCGTCAACGCGGTCGCCGCCCACGAGCGCCTCGGTGGCCCGTGCGTGGTGGTGGATTTCGGCACCGCGATCACCTACGACCCCGTCTCCGCCGAAGGGGAGTACCTCGGCGGGATCATCTCCCCGGGCGTGGAGATCTCGTTGGAGGCGCTCACCGAGCGGGCGGCGGCGCTGCCAAGGGTGGACGTGACTGCGCCGCGCGCGCTGATCGGCAAGACCACGATCGACGCGATCCGCTCGGGGATCGTGTACGGCACCGCCGGCCAGGTGGACGCGATCGTGAGCCGCCTGCGCGCGGAGCTGGGACCGGAGACGAAGACGATCGCCACTGGTGGGCTGGCGCACGCGATCGTGCCCTACACCACCACGATCGAAGCGGTCGACGACCTGCTGACGCTGACGGGGCTGCGGCTGATCTACGAGCGCAACCGCGTTGGCTGAGCTAAGACCGCAGTCGCGCCAGCAGGTCGGCAGCCTTGGGGTCGGGATTGTCGATCAAGAGTGGGATTGCCTGCTCGACCTGACCGCGGTCCGCCAGCATCAGAGCTAGGTTGTAGCGCGCCTGGTTGTCGCCATCTTTCGCGGCCCTTTCCAGATACTTGATCGCCCGCTCGGTCTCACCGCGCTCCTTCAGCAGCAGGCCAAGAGTCCCCGCTCCCATCGCGTCGCCGCCTTCCGCCGCGGCTTCTAGCAGCGGACGAGCCTGCTCCTTCTTGCCTTCGTTCCACAGTCTCACACCAAGGGTGGCGGTAACCGCGGCGGGGTCGAGATCGAGCTGCCCGGCGACGCTCTCGATGTCCTCTCTGAGCGGCTCATCGACTTCGCTTGCGGAAGGCACGATCTGGATCGGAGGTTCCCCGCGGGCATGCTTGGCCGCATTCAGAGACTGCTCGAGACTGCGCAGGGAGGACGTTATGACGTCGGTTCGCGCGTCCCCGGTCGCTTGGTCGACTTGCGAGGAGCGCTCGCGATTACGCCGGCCTTCGAGCTCTACCAGAATGTCATCGATGCTCTTGCTCACGCTTGCCATGGACTCAGTCTAGTCCTCCGTCGACCGGCTCACCAGAGGCGTCCCGCGGGCTCTCGAGGCGCGCAACACGCTCCTCGAGGCTCCTCAAAGCTCGGACTACGTCGATCAGCGTGTCGGTGTCGCGATCGCTCGTGCGCTTGATGTCCGACACGTCACCGGTCAGCTCGCTGACCGTGCGCCCGAGGGCTTCCCCGCTCGCGATCACCGTGGTCTCCACCTTGTCGAGGTCGCGCTTGAAGCTCAAGCCGGCGACGCTGACCTCGGACAGGTCGGGCAGCAGCAGCATCACGGCTGGGACGAACAGCAGCGCGAGTTGCGCGACGGACGGTGGCGAGCACACGTGCGCTGTGCGCACGCCCGCGATAGCGCTCTTACACACCTGCGCATTGCCCACATACACGCTCGCGATCGCCAGTCCAACCGCTGCGAAAGCGAGCACGAGCGCCGCTCTCCACCGCCACGTGCGGCTGCTGGCGCTGCCGGTTCGCTCGCGTGTGTGTGCGCCGTCGGTCATTGACCCAAGCTTACGGGCCCACCAGGACAGTTCCACAAGCTCGCACGATGAGAGCCGATCGCGGTCCCTGCCGGGCGCCAATACGAACAGTCAACGTCCCCCGGGGCTTCGTGGCTTCGACCCATCAACCGTTCCCTCGCTGCGGAGCTGTGCAGACATAATGGGTCCATGTCCACCCCCCGCCTGACCGACCCCTGGGAGCTCGGCCCCGTGCGGGTTCCCAACCGCGTGCTGCTCGCTCCGCTGGCGGGGATCGGCAACTGGTTTGTGCGCCTGCAGGCCAAGCGCCACGGTGCGGGGATGGCGGTGTCGGAGATGGTGTCCAGCCACGCGATCCACTACCGCAACGAGCGCACGCTGCGCGAGCTGCTGCGCATCCACCCGGAGGAGCGCGGAGTCGGTGAGCCCACCCCCCCGACCTCGATCCAGCTGTTCGGGAGCGACCCCGCCGTGATGCGCTCCGCGGTCGCCGCCGCGGTCGCCGCAGGGGCCGACGCGATCGACCTCAACATGGGTTGCCCCGTCCCCAAGGTGTGCAAGACCGGCGCCGGCGTCGCCCTGCTGGCCGACCCCCACCAAGCGGTCGCCGTCGCGCGCGCGGCCGTCGAAGGGGCCGCGGAGGCATGGGGCGACCACCCGCCGCCGGTAACCGTGAAGCTCCGCTCCGGCCAGCGCCCCGGCGACACCTCGGGCTTCGAGCTCGCCCACCGCCTGGTCGAGGAGGCCGGAGTCGCCGCGATCGCCTTCCACCCGCGCTCCGCCGCGGTGCACCACAAGGGCGTGCCTGACTACGAGCTCGCCGCGCGGCTGGCCGGCTCGCTGCCCGCCCCGGTGATCCTCACAGGCGGTATGAACGACGCGCGGGGGATCCGCGAGACGTTCGCGCGCACCGGCGTGGCTGCGGTGATGCTGGCGCGCGGCTGCCTCGGCAACCCGTGGCTGTTCGAGGAGCTGGTGCGTGGGCGCGTGGCCGCGCCGACCCCCGCGGAGGTGCTGGCGGAGCTCGAGTGGGTGATCGATCGCGCCGCCTTGCACCTCGGACCCGAGCGGGCGGGACGCTATCTGCGCAAGTTCTACCCGTGGTACCTGCCGCGGCTGGATCTCGATCGGACACAGCTGATGGCTCTGCAACAGTCGCTGCAGGCGACCCCCGACCTGGCGGAGGCCCGGCGCCTGCTTCGTTCCGCCGCGCTGCCGGTGCCGCTCGCCGCTTGAGGGGAGCCGAGCGATTCCCTTTGCCAGCGCCCGATCGCGGCGTTGTGGCCAGGCGCCGCCGGGCGCCGGGGGGGCGCGGTGCATACACTTTTCAGACTCCAACCAACCGGCTTGGTGGGGCCGTCGAAAGTCGTCTTGCCCGCGTTTGGTGGAGGGGGCCACGCCTCGCTATACTGCTGCGCTCGCTGCGCCCGCCGAGTCGCGGATTCGCCTGCCCGACCCAGGGCCAGGCCCGTCAACCGGCGGGTTTCGTTCGTAATCGACACATCCATCCCGGGAATCGAATCCCACCCGCCCACATGCCGAAGGACGTCATCCTCACACCCGAAGGTCTCGAGAAGCTGAAGGACGAGCTGGAGACGCTCTCCACCGCGCGCCGCCGCGAGGTCGCCGAACGGATCAAGGAGGCGCGCGAGTTCGGAGACATCTCCGAGAACTCCGAGTACGACGACGCCAAGAACGAGCAGGCGATGCTCGAGAGCAAGATCGCCCAGCTGCAGGAGAAGCTGCGGATGGCGACGGTGATCGACTCCAAGGAGCTCTCGACCGACGTCGTGCAGGTCGGCTCGGTGGTGCACGTCAAAGACGAAAAGACCGGCAAGTCGGTCAAGTACACGATCGTCGGCTCCGCCGAGGCGAAGCCCGAGGAGAGCAAGCTCTCCAACGAGTCGCCCGTCGGGCGTGCGCTGATCGGCCACAAGCGGGGCGACACCGTCGCCGTGCAGGTGCCGCGCGGGCCGGCGCGCAAGCTGAAGATCACGAAGATCGACGTCGGGCTCAAGTAGCCTGCCCGCATGAGCGGGACCGAGGAGCCCGAGGAGGGGCGGCGCAAGCCGGCTGGAGACTTGCACGAGCCAGCGGGCGAACGAGGCGAGCCCGAGGAGGGTCAACGACACGGTCTGCAAGAGCTGATCGCCGAGCGGCGCGCCAAGCTGGAGCGCCTGCGTGAGCAAGATCGGAGCGCGTTCCCACACTCGTTCGCGGGTGCCGAGCCGATCTCCGAGATCCTGCCGAGGTACGAGCGCCTGGCGCCCGGGGAGGAAACCGACGAGCGCCATCGCGTCGCGGGTCGGATCGCCGCGCGGCGCGGGGCGGGCAAGGCCGCGTTCCTGGATCTCGTCGATCGCACGGGCAAGATTCAGCTGCACGCGCGCATCGACATCCTCGGGCCCGAGCGTTTCGAGCTGCTGCTGGCGCTGGATCTCGGCGACCTGATCGGCGTCGAAGGCA